>NZ_JCALCV010000029.1:0-35105 GCF_059812525.1 Mycobacterium sp. NGS51 | reverse complement strand
CGTCGCCGCGCTGATCGTGGTCATCGCCGTACTTGCCACCAAAGACAACTCCACCCCATCCGCCACACCAGCAACCACCACCGAAGCTTCGACTTACCCGTCCGATTCGGAAACCACCTCGACGACGAGTTACGCGAATACACCGACTGCGTCGGTGCCTCCGCCTGATTTGGTGCAGACGCCGGACTCTTACGGTGTGAACTGTTCCGACGGGTATCACCGCCCGGACCGTTCAGGGTGGGCGACGAACTCAGGGCGTGGCACCACTGAAACGTCTTGCCTATTTGCGAACAATGTCCTGCAGTCCTATTGGGACACCTATCCCTCGCCCAGCCGCGACTCGCGTGAGGTTGTCGCTGGCGGCACGGTGCCGTGCGGTGATGTGAGTGCGAAGGCAAGTACACCCATCCCATGCTCCGGCAACGACTTCCTGATGACGTGCGTCGCCAACGGCGACGACCCCTGGATCACGTGCACAGGAGGCAATGACGCCAAGGTCTACCTCTACTAGAGCAATGGAACCCCAAGGATTGCAATCGTATTCGGGTGAATCGACGGCTTCCATGGCTGATTGCTACGATCCTGGCGTGCTCGATTCGCCCTCACCGCGCGGGTGCGGCGGACTGCGATCAGTTTCACGACGGAACGTCGTGAGATACGTGTGTGTCGCGGTGCTAGTAATGAACCTCGCGTCGGCGGCAATGGTTAACGCACCGAAAGCTTTGTCCGCCAGCCTCGCCGGCATGATGGTCTTCCTTGACCCCGGCCACAATGGCGTGTCCGACCCCTCGATAACCCGGCAAGTCCCGAATGGCCGGGGCGGTGAGAAGCAGTGCAACACGACGGGCACCGCGACCAGCGACGGCTATTCCGAACATGCCCTTAACTGGGACGTCACTTTGCGCATCCGTGATGCACTCGACCAGATGGGTGCACGCACCCAGTTGTCCCGGGAAGACGACAATTCAGTCGGCCCCTGCGTCGATCAGCGCGCCGCGCTGGGTAACGCGATGCATCCAGATGCGATCGTCAGCGTCCACGCCGACGGTGGACCGCCGACCGGCCGGGGGTTTCACGTGAACTACTCCAGTCCCCCGCTCAACGACGCGCAGGCCGGGCCAGCGCTACAACTCGCCCACGCGATGCGCGATGCACTGGTTGCATCAGGTCTTCAATCGTCCACCTACATCGGGTCTGACGGTCTGTATGGCCGCGCCGATCTCGCGGGCCTGAACCTGGCCCAGTATCCCGCGGTTCTGGTCGAGCTCGGCAGCATGAAGAACGGCGACGATGCCGCACAAATGCAGAGCGCTGATGGCCGAGCGAAATACGCCGCGGCAGTCGTTGAGGGGATTGTCGCGTATCTCGGCGGAAAGAGTGCGGGTACCTGAAATGAGTGCGGCCATCACACTGCTGCGCGGTTTGCGAAAAGGATCGAAGGGGATGCGCGGTAGCCGCGCGCGTGATTTCAGGCGGTCTAGCCGAGCCCGCGGCGGGACACGGCTCACTTCTGGCATAACCCTCATGCTGGCGGCCTGTGTGGTTCTGACAAGTTGCGTATTTGGCGGGCACCATTCAGCTCCTGTGTCTCCATCGCCAACCCCCAACCCGCCGGTACGCCACACCGCTGCCCCCGCACCACCGCAAGCGACGACTACTGCACCAGGATCGGCTCCGAGCGGCGCAGCCACACCGCTGGGCGCAGAATTCGCCAAGTTACAGAACAAGCTGCACGCCAAGATGGGTCTCGTCATCAGTGCCGTCGGCGCCAACCCAAAGCAACTCGTATTCGGCGACTGGACAAGCGGACCCGCCTGGTCGACGATGAAAGTTCCGGTGGCCATCACCGCCTTGGGCGAAGAAGACCCGCCGACCGTCACCGACGCGATGCGGGCTGCCATTACTCAGTCCGATAACGCGGCCGCCGAGTCGATTTGGGACAACCTGGGCGATCCGGTCACGGCGGCGCACAAAGTCCAAGCCTTCATGAGCAAACTCGGCGATCCGACGACTGTGGAGTGGCGGAAGCTGCGGCCGCAGTTCACCGCCTTCGGGCAGACCAAATGGTCGTTGACCGACCAGGCCCGGTTCACCGCCGCCGCGGCGTGCGACAGCGGGAGCGCACCGATCTTCACGTTGATGGGTGAGGTGGAAGCCGGCCAGCGTTGGGGGCTTGGGGTCGTTCCGGGTACTCGGTTCAAAGGCGGGTGGGGTCCCTCACCTACCGGTGACTATCTGGTGCGACAACTGGGGGTGCTGAAGACGCCGACCGGCCTGACCGCCGTAGCGGTGGCGACGGAGCCGGCATCGGGATCGTTCGATGACGGCACACAGGAACTCACTGAAGTAAGCAAGTGGTTGACCTCCCACATGGCGGAATTGCCTACCGGGCAATGTGATCAGTAGATCCTTTCTCAGTTACTCGGCCGCACGTCGTCACACGTAGGTAGCTAAACAGGCCTGACGCTCGAACGAGCAGAGCTGCCTGTGTTGTGCACTGCTGGCGACACCGGGCACCGGATCAATTCGGCAAGAATCCCTTGAGAATCCTCCAAGGCGGCCGCCACACCCTAATCCCACACAACGGTAGTTCGACGCCTGACCGTCCGACTGCCTCTGGCCACGAGATTGGGAGCACGACGATGAGGAAAGCAATGATCGCAGCGGTGTCCGGCGTTGCCATTGCTAGCGCTTTTGCGCTATCCGTGAGTGCGGGGCCGCCAGCGAACGCCGCAACCAGTGCAGATTGGGCGTGGCCAGGAATGCGGTACGACATCTACAAGAACGGTTCTTGGTACAACTGCAGCGTGGGGTTCCCTGCGTGGGATAGCTCAGGCAACCGGTATTTCATCTCCGCCGGGCACTGTTTCCGCAGTGAGGCAGGTATCCACTACCAGCAACCCGACGGGTCTGGGGTCGAAATCTACAGTCCCTCGGACCATAGCACCGCCGTGGGCTTTGAACTCACCTATACGATCCCCAGCGGGGGTATCTATGACGATGTGTCGTTGGTCGAGATGTTTCCAGGACAGAAGTTGTATGGCACTGGCTGGGAACATATTCCGGACAATCCCGTGACGGGTGCTGTGGGTGATGAGGCGTGTCTGGTGGGTGATCGGCACGACGCGTCAAACTGCGGAGCGGTGACAGCTACGAACGTTCGCCAGACCGTGACCGGCTATTCCTGGTTGGAAGATGTCACCACCGCCTCGTACTGTGCGCATCCGGGTGATAGCGGCGGAGCGGTCTATAACAGCAGCGGAGCGCTAGGAATTGAGGTGACTAGCGACGCCGCGCATAATGAGCCGGGTACGCCGGGTGACTGCAGTAGTTCATTCATTCCGATCGGGCGGGTGTTAGGCGTACTACATGAAAACAACCCCTCGCTGACTATCTAGCGGACACCTCAGCCAGGCTTGCAAACCTCATCTGCTTCCGTTCTGAATCAGAACGGCTTGACGTTGTAGCCACCGTCGATGACCATGCCGTGTCCGGTGGCATCGTGGGTGAAGGTGGTGCCGCCGCTGCTCACCACTATCGCCCAGCCTTGAAAGTGATACGTCTGACCATCCGCGAGGACGACATCGGGCTGTCCAGGCGGAGCCATTCCCAGATTAGCGGTCCGCCACGTGAATTGGCCTGCTGCGGTAATGATGGCCTGATCCTGGTGCAACACCGCAGGATCTCCCGGCCACCCCGGATAAGGTGGGGGGTCCATCGGAGCCTGCGGGAAACCGGCCGTCTGGCAAACCACATTAGGGCCAGCGCCGTCGCCATCATCCGACCCCACCGCACAGCGCATCGGCGGCGACGGAGTCCGCACGTTCACAAAGTGCCCTGGGGAGGGATCAGCTCCTACCAGTGGCGCGAAAAGCACCATCGCGCAGATGAATGCGCTTCCTGCCGATGCGGTCTTTGTCATACCCGTTTCCTTCGTGGCACATGCAATCGATACCAAACCCCTAGTCTTGGTGCCGTCCACAAAAGGCTCCGACAAACGGCTTGAAATATCCTTGGTGCGGTTGGCGCATACCAGCCAAGTTGGGTCAGGCACCACATTCGCCAGCCGCCTCAGCGACGCCGTTGCAGAGTGGTAGTTGTTGTAGGCCACCGATGGTTATCTGAAGGAGCTGGCCCGGTGAGCCCGCGGTAACCATGGCGACAACCGGTTTGTCGGTGTAATACGCGTCTGTGGTCGTGGTGACACTTCCGTTGGCGATGCCGTTCGATACCGACGTCAACGTGAAATCCACCGTATTTTCGGTAGGTGTCGCGCACGCGGTGCATCCCTGGTAGTTCAAATGACCCGTACCGGCGCTGTCGATCACTACCTTCTGCGTATGGGCCTGCCAAATCCCGACAAACGGGGCCAACCCCGATATTTCGGTGCTGGAAGCGGTGGTCGTCGGAGCTTCTTCCGATGAAGGCGGGGCTGACCCGACGGCCGGCCCTGAAGCGGGAGTCGGCTGCGCCGTTGGGGTTTGGGAGGGCGACGAGTCCAGTCGCGACAGCAGGAAGACGATTACGGCGGTGGTCACGATCACGACAAGCGCGATGGTCACGCCGATGAGGCCCGGACGGCCTCGTTGGCGGCTCGACGGGGCGGCTGGCGCCGATGCCGGCGGTGGCGGAACTGGGGTTGATGGTCTGGATTGCGGGGTGGGCGCTGGCGGTCTGGAGCGTGGGCTAGATACGGGCGGTCTGGAGTGCACGACCGGGATAGCAGGCGGTTGGGGTGCGAAGCTCACGGGTGCTGCTGCCGCTGCTGCGGTCTTCTTGTGGTGTTGGGCGTGTTCGATGGCGTGGCCGAGTACGTAGGTCCAGGCTTCGGGTAGCGGGCGTTGGTGTGGCTGGTTGGTCAATGTGTCGGTGATGATCTGACGCAACAGGTCGGTCGCCGTGGTTGGGATGTGGTGGGGGTTTTTGGTGTCGTGGTCACCGGCGAGCAGCCGCAGCGCGAGCAGCCCCAGTTTGTAGCTGTCGGTGTAGATCGTGGCCAGTTCCTCACCAGAGGGACTGTCCCAACCCGGGGTCTCCATTTGGGGTAGTGCCGAAACGGCGTTGATGCGCATCGCATCGCAATCGATGAAGTAGACGGCTTCGTGCGGGGTCAGCGTAAACAGCAGGTTTTTCGGTGAGATATCACCAACACACACACCGTGTTTGTGAAGAAACGCCAGCGCGGAAGCGATCTCGCGTAGCAGCGAATAGCGTTGTACGTCATCGAGTTTGATGCCGCGGGCGGACAGCACCGAGACATGATTGAACAGGTGCTGGAATTCGGCGGTGGTGTTCGACACGCCCCTAACAGTGGTCAGGTCGATGAAGAACTCGGGCGGGATGGCCGGCATCACGAATCCCCTTGGCCTGCCGCTGTCTTCGACGATCGCGCAGGGCCAGGCGGCAAACGAGATCAGCCGCTCGGCCTGTGCGTAGGACAACGAGTCTTCAACCAGGGCCGGCATGGCCGCCAACGCGGTGAAGTCGATGTCGGCTAGGGTTTGCGGCTTGTATTCCTTGTAGACCATCGATTCCGCGAACTTGGTCTTGACATTGGGCGCGCCATAGACGACGCCCTGGCCGCCCTGGCCGATCTTGCTCAGCACGCCCAGTTTGTCACGCGGGATCACTTGTCGTGTGGTCGCTGACTTTCGAGATTGCTGGGGCGGCCCGGAGGCGGCCCGCGTCGGGTCGGCAAGCTGGCTCGGCGCGGAGTGCGGAACGCGGGCTGGCGTGGGTAGCACGGTGAGGGCCCGGCGGGCGGCCGTCGCTAAATCGCGGGCGCTTTGATAGCGCTCATCGGGCGCTTTGGCCATGCCAACCGCGATGACCTCGTCGAACCCCGCGGGGATGCCGCGGTCGGCGCTGCTGGGTTTGGGGGGGTCGAGGGCCAGGTGACCCGCGATCTGCTGTTCCATGCTGTCGCCGGGATAGGGCGTGGCGCCGGTGAGGCACTCATAGAGCACACAGGCCAAGGAGTAGACATCGGCGCGGGCATCGGCGGTGCCGGTGGTGAAGCGCTCCGGGGCCATATAGTGCAGCGTGCCCACCATCATGCCGGTGCTCGTCAGTCTGGCGGCTGCGGCGTCGTGAGCGATACCGAAATCGATCAGATACACAAAGTCGTCACCGGTCAGTAATGCGTTGGACGGCTTGATATCACGGTGTACCAGCCCATGCTGATGCGCAGCAGTAAGCGCCGCGGCCAACTGTTCGATCACCTGGACAGCCCGCTGCGGACTCATCGGCCCGTCGCGCTGCAGCAGGCTGTGCACGTCGATGCCCTCGATGACCGGCATCACTAAATACAGCCGTCCCTCGATTTCTCCCGCCTCAAAAATCGGGATGATGTGCGGCTCAATCAATCGGGCGGCGGTGTAAGCCTCACGCCGGAACCGTTCCTCATAGCCACGTTCCCTGGCCAACTCCGGCGGCAACACTTTGATCGCGACATCGCGACCCATCACAGTGTCGTGGGCCTTGTACACCTTGCCCATGCCGCCCTCGCCGATCAGTTCGATCAGCTGGTAACGCCCAAACGCAACCTCATCCACCGATCGCGCCTTTCTCACCCACCTGGTGGGACATGCTAGCCACCCGCCGTCCCCGCTATTGTCGATTCACCAACCCGGTGGTCGACCGGCCATCCAGCGACCCATCGTCAGTTGAAACCCCTTGGCATGGCCGCCCTGAGGATCTTTGTCAGCACACTCAACTTGTCGCGCGCGCTCACTGAGCTATCCATGAAGCCGGCCGGACTTGCCATTCGGGTCCGGTACTAGCAGTCGCTGGAATTGGCGGCGTCGTTTTCGTTGTTTCTCGCTTGTTTTCGGCGATAGGTCCGCCAGTAGACAGTAATTCTCTTGGTGCTTTGCATTGCGCCGCAGGCACTTTAGCTAAACTTTGATGAGTAGGTGCGACAAGTCAGCCCGGCGCCAGTTTCAGCACCCAATTGCCGCCGGAGTCGCTGGGGGTGACATTGTCAAGACCTGTGGATGGGCGAGCTTCAGGCGTCGTCCGGGGACGTTGGCGGGTCGATCGGCCGTTCTGCGAATTTCCCGGTAGCGCATCCGCAGCCCGCCTGGCTGTGTATGTCCGGTCAGTCGTGTTTCGCCTCGTAGCGCAGCAGGACCGTGCCACCCGGGAAGGTGCGGTTCTCCAACAGTCGCAGCGAGATCCATGACGGCAGGGTTGGGAAGAAGGGGGTGCCGCCGCCCACGGCGGTGGGCGCGACCACGATCCGGTATTCGTCCACCAGCCCGGCCTGCACGATCGGCGCGGCCAGCGTCGCCCCGGCCACCTCCAGCCCACCGTCGGTTTCGGCTTTCAGCTTCGTCACCACCTCGACCGGGTCGCCGCGTTCCAGGCGGGAGTTCCAGTCGACGGACTTTAGGGTGCGCGAGAACACGACCTTGGGCATGTTGCGCCAGATGCGGGCGAAGTCAACGATCAGAGGGGTGGCGTCCGGGGTCTTGTCGGCGGTCGGCCAGTGCGCGGACATCAGTTCGTAGAGCCGCCGTCCGTAGAACGACAGAGCGGTCTCCCGCTCGAAGTCATTCCAATACTGGTGCAGTTCTTCGCTCGGATCGGTCCAGCCGATGCTGCCTTGTTTGTCGGCGATGTACCCGTCCACCGACACGTTGAAGCCATAGATGAGTTTGCCCATGCAGATCAGACTGCACAGGATGGCAAAACTCATCGCGGCGCCACACGACTTATTGTTCAAATCGTGCCTAACAGGTCTACAACCGGCGTCATTTCCACCCCTTACTCGGTATGATCAGCCGGTCCAGTCCGAAACCCAACGAACTGCGACAGCATCCATGCAACCGAACGTATGGGCGCGGCGACGGCTAGCGGCGAGGCGATGATGGCGGCCTTTGTCAATGTGCCGGGCGGACAGCCCGGCGAGCCGCTGGGATACCTCATTGTCGGCGACGGTGATTCGAAACGCAGCGTGCCGATTTTCGACCAGTTGTTTGTTGGTCGGGAATGTGCGGGGATCAGCGAATCGCGCAGACTCCTCATCAACGACCCCGAGATCTCCCGCACCCACCTCGAGATCCGGCTGGATGGGGCTAGCGATCAGGCTTTCCTGATCGACACCAGCAGCAATGGCACGTCGCTCAACGGTGTGCGGCTCGAACGCGCGGTTCCGCTGCCGATCCGACCCGGCGACGAGATCCGGATCGGCGATGTGGCTCTTACCTTTTCCTCGCAGCGGTTCACCGCGGTCCCCGTAAAGGTCGCGCAGCGCACGCGGGCACGGATCAGCCAGGCCGCCATGGTGATGGTGGTCGGTGACATCGTCAATTACTCGACGATCTCCCAGGTAACAGACGAGCAAGTCATGGCACGAAGCTTGCACACGCTATGGAATCAGCTCGGCAGTGTCCTGCATGCCCATCACGGCACCCTGAACCACTACGCCGGGGATGCGCTGTTCGCAGTCTGGGAGATTGGCAGGTTCCCGGATGCGATCGAGCTGGCCATCGATTTCGCTCTCGCCGCGAATCAGCTTGTCGAGCAGCTCGGGCCTGAGCTGCCGCTGCGCGGGCCGGACGGCGCGCCGATCCACATGGGCTGGGGCGTGGTGCGGGGCATGGCCGCCTTGGCCGCGATGACGAGATCGGTCGACGCCGTGATCGGTGATGCGACCAACGTGGCATTCCGGTTGTCCGGGATCGCCGGCCGCCATGGGCGGGCCGCGATTATGGTAACCAGCGGAGTACACAGCGCAGTCGCAGAACAGTTCGTTTGGGGCGCTAGTGAATCCGTTGAAATCAAGGGCCGCAGCGGGATGGAGACCGTGTTTCCGGTTATCGCCCGCAAGCCCGAGAACGGCGACGACTCAACGAGTCCGGCACTCACTGACCTGAAAGATGGGAGCGATCCAAGCGCCTGAACGCCGCAGTCATGGCGAACCGAGCAAAATCGGTTTACAACCAACGGCTTTGGGCGGATGCGCTAATGCCAGCACACCTCATAGACTCGCTGGGTATCTCGCAGTCCCTTGAGTTGTTCCTCCCGGGACTCACCGAATCGGAAGTCGTGACTGCCGGCGACCAAGCCGCGCAGTACTTCTGACACGAGGATCTGGCCGCCGTTGGCTTTCGCCCCGATCCGCGCCGCCAGGATCACGGTGTGCCCAAAGAAGTCGTCCTGTTCGCGGATCACCTCTCCGGTGTGCAGTCCGATCCGGACGCGCAGCACCTGGCTACCGGAATGATCGCGACGCGCCGCGAAGTCGCGCTGGATCGCGACTGCACAACGGATCGCGTTGCCGGCGCTGGCGAATGCCACCATGAATCCGTCGCCCTGCGATTTGACCTCGAAGCCGTGGTGCGCGGCCAGATGGCCTCGGATAAGAGCGTTGTGGCGGTGCAGCACCTTCAGCCAACGCTCGTCGCCCAACTCCTCGGCGAGGACCGTGGAGCCTTCGATATCCGAGAACATGATCGTGACGGTTCCGTTGGGCGCGGCCACCGCGCCGAGGTCGGGCCGTTCCATTTCGACGGACTGCGCAACGCTTTCCAGAGCCGACCATCCCAGCGTCGACTTCTGCTCTTGGTGCTCATGGCGCAGTCGCGTGAGCCGGTCGGCCTCGGCGCGCATGCCGATCTGGCGAGCAAGCGCAACTCCGCGGTCGATCAGGCCCATAGCCTTCTCCCGATCCGCCGGCTCACGTGTGCTGAGCAACATGCGGGCGTACTCGCAGCACACCCGAGGGGTCACGTAGTCGCAGCCAATCTCGGCATTGCGCGAGAGCGCGAGTTCGAAGTGGCGGGCAGCATCCTCGTGACGCTCGGCGGCCGCCGCGGCGAAGCCGAGGAACACATGGTTGGAGCCCAGACAGCCGGCGCCGGCCAGGAACAGGGTGCAGCGTTCCTCGTAGGGCACCAGCAGTTCGTAGAGCGTGCTTGCGGCTTGGCGGTCGCCAATCGCGATCGAGGCGATAGCGAGTGCGCAGATCGACGTCAACCAGTCACTGCTGCGGCGGAGCGCCTCGATGCCGTCCGCCGTCAGGTCGGCAAACCTGGCACGGGCCTCGTCGAGTTGGCCGATCTCGGTGAGCAGCCACACATAGGCCGACGGCCAGGCCTGGCCGTAGCGTGAAGCGGCCTCACGACCGGCGTCTCTGAGCTGGTCCAGGCTGCCATCCGCCAACCGGGTCAGGAAGGAGTGCGCGCCGAACACGACTCCGGCCACCTCCCGCTCGGCGCGCTGGCCGATCGACAACGCCGTCTGTGCGAGCCGCTCGGACTCCTGATGGCGACCCCGCATCAGCGCTCGCATCGCGCGGAACACCGCGGCCTGCCACAGGTAGCGCGGCTGACGCAGTTCACCGGCCAGCCGGTCGCACGCCATGATCTCCTCATCGACCGCCCGGAAGTCGCCGAGCTGTGCAAGCGCGATCAGCCGCAGATGGTGGCCTTCGAATTCCATGTCGCGATCACCGACGATCCTGGCGAGCCGCGCCATCTCCTCGCCCGACTTGATCGCTTCGTCGAGCCGGTCAGGGCCCAGCGTCGACCACTGACGGCTGTGCATGGCCAGCAGCAGAATCTTCGTGTCACCGACACGCTCGGCCATCTCGATGGCCTCCGCGCTTGCCCGATCGGCTTCTTCCAGCGCGCCCTTGCAGCGGAGCTCGAGGGCCAGCCGGGCAAGCACTGTCACCCGCAGCGCACTATCCCGCGTCGGCAACACCTCCAGTGCCTCGTCCAACATCGCCACCAACTTCTCGTCGGCACGATCGGTGATCGAGAAACCGCCCGGACCACCGCCGTAGCCGAGTGCGGCACGCGCGTAGTGGTCGTTGAGTGCGAGTTCACGTGCCATCGACGCTGCCTCGCCGAAAGCCGCACGGGCCCTTTCAACTTCGCCGGCCCCCCATCGCGCGTCGCCGAGCGCCAGCAGCAGATCGCATCGGCGCTGCGGCACCTCCGGGAGCATGTCGAACAGCCGCAGGGCCGTCTCGAAGAGCCCGACGGCGTCTTCGTAGGCATACGTCGATGCCGCCCGTTCGCCCGCCCACCAGGCGTAGTCGGCAGCCTTGCTGACGTCACCCTGCGGCGCCGCCTTCGCGAGGTGGTAGGCGATCGCCGACAGATGGGACTCGATCCGGTCTTCGTAAAGCTCCTCGATGGCCTCGCCGGCCGCGATGTGCAGCGCAGAGCGGCGCAGCGTGGACAGGTCGTCATACAGCGCGTCACGGGTGGCGGCGTGCGCGAAGACGTACCTGCCGGGCTCGCCGGCGGCCTGCGTCACTATCGCTCCGTCGAGGGCTGTCTGCAGCCGTTCGAGGGCGACGCCTGCCTCCAGACCGCTGACGTGCGTCAGAATCTGCAGATCGAACTCACGGCCGATCACCGCGGCCGTCGACAACATCTCGAGCGTGTCAGTCGGCAGCTTCTCCAACCGATGGGAAACGACCTCCCGGACCCCGCGGGGAATCCCGAGCTCGTCGCCTCCCCGGATATCGGTAACCCAGCGGCCGTCGCGCCAGTCGAGCACTTCAGAATCGATCAGATGGCGGATGATCTCCTCGGTGAAGTACGGATTTCCTTCGGATTCACGGCAAATGGCGTCTGCGAGGGTGAGCTCATCTCGCTGCTCGAGTGGTTGTTGCAACACCGCTTCCAGCATGGCCTTGACGTGCTGATCGGATAGCCCACGCAGCCTGACGCGGGTGTAGCCCCGCTCCTTGCTGAGTGCGGTCAACGCTTCGTTCAGGTGCTCGCCGGGCGCCTCGTCGTCGCGATAAGTGGCAAGCAGTAAAACCCGCGAACGGGACAGCTCACGCGCGACGAAAGCCAGCAGCATCAGCGAGGGACGGTCGGCCTGCTGCAGGTCTTCGAGGAAGATCGCAAGTGGCTGACGCTCGGAAGCTCCGAGCAGGAATCGCGAAACCGAATCGAACAAGCGAAAACGCGCCTGCTCGGCGTCGAGCGGCGGCGACTCCGGGATCTCCGGCATCCGCTCGCGCACCTCGGAGACGATTTGTCCGATCTCGAACGCGCCAGAGCCCAGGTCAGAAGCGACCGTCTCGGCGTCGTGCTCGCGGGCATAGTCGCGGATCACCTGTATCCACGGCCAGTAGGCAGGAGCGCCCTCGCCCGCGTAACAGCGCCCCCACAGCACCTGCGCGCCTCGCAGCGCAGCGTATGCCGCAGCCTCCGACGCGAGCCGTGTCTTGCCGATTCCAGACTCACCGCTTATCAGCACCGTGCGTCCGCGGCGGCCGGCCGTGTCGTCGACCGCTGCGCGCAGCTCTTGCATCTCGCGCTCCCGCCCGACGAAACCGCTGTCAGTGATCCGGTCGAGCGCCGCCATGTCGTGAGTCGCGGTATCACCACCGGCCACGACGGCAGCGATCGCCCCAAGCGCATCGCGAACGTCGGCTGCTTGCTGGGGACGGGCTTCCGGCGCCTTGGCCAACATCCTCAGCAGCAACTGGTCGAGCGCCGCCGGAACGCCGGAGCGATGTCCGCTCGGCGCGACCGGTGCGGTCGAAACGTGCTGGGAGACAACCGCGGCCGCTGACTCACCCACGAACGGTGGTATCCCGCAGAGTAATTCGTAAAGCAGCGCACCCAACGAATAGATGTCCGAGCGTGCGTCCGAACCGCGACCGAGACCTTGCTCAGGTGGCATGTAGGCGACCGTGCCGATAATCGTTCCCACGGCTGTTACGCGCGTGCCCCCTTCGGCGACCGCAAGACCGAAGTCGCCTATCTTGGCGGCGCCGTCGGGGGTTAGCCACACATTCTGGGGTTTGACGTCACGATGCACGACGCCATGGGCGTGCGCGTGCGCAAGCCCACTGGCGATGTCCATTCCGATCCGGACCACTTCCTCGACTGCGAGCCGATGATCCGCTGCGTCTGAGAGCAGGTCATAGAGGTCACCGCCGGCCATGTACTGGCTGATCAGATAGAGCTGGCCCGATTCCTCGCCGAAGTCGTACACGTTGACGATGTTGGCGTGCTCGCCGAGCTTCGCCATCGCCTCGGCTTCTCGGCGCGCCCGGTGCATGGCGGTTTCGTCCGACCCCGCGGCCTTGAAGAGGGCTGCGGCCACCTCACGCTGCAGGCGGGTGTCGGTGGCCAGGTACACCCGTTTGCCGGCGCCTTCACCGAGTAGGCGGCCGAGCGTGTATCGGTTGTCCGCAAGCGCTTTGGGCACCGGCGTCTCGGCCGGCTGCGCCGGCACAGACTGGATGGCCAGCTGGGAGCCGCACTCGTCACAGAAGCGCTGCGAGCCGGGGTTGCGCGCACCGCACCGCGGGCAGGCAACCTCGACCACCATCGGGGCGCCACAGCCTCCGCAGAATCTGGCCTGGGGCCGGTTCCCGGTCCCGCACTGGCTGCATTCGACACTGGCGGCCGTGCTCATGAGTCAGTTACCTCAATGCCGCACCGGGAAGTCCGCCGACGGCCAGCGCCCGCGGACCGAGGTGGGTTGCGAGTACCGGTCCGAGATCGGAGATGAACTCCGGCTGCGTGCCGAACAGCCCAGCGAGACGCTCTGCCAGCTGCTGTGCGTCCTCGTGCGCATCCGCATGTTGGACGAACCATCGATCGGCGCCCACCGCGCGGCGCTGTCGCATCAGTTCGATCAGCCGCTCGATCCCGCGTCTGCGCGTGCGCACGCGTTCGACGGCCTTGACCTCCGATTCGCTCACAATGATCGGCTTGAGGTCGAGCGCCGATCCGATCCATGCGGCCGCGCTGCCGACCCGCCCGCCGCGCCGCAGGTACTCGAGTGTGTCGAGAAGGGTCCACTGCCTGACCTCTTGGCGGGCTTGGCGTATCCGCTCGATCACGCCTTGCAGGTCGGCTCCCCCCGCCGCAGCCCGTGCCGCCGCCAGAACCTCGACACCCAGATGGCCCGCGGTGCCGGCCGAGTCGATCACCACCACCCGCTCGCCAGCGCCCGCAGACGCCAGCTTTTCGGCAGCCTGCCGAGCCATCGAGCAAGTCTCCGATACACCTGAGGAGATCAGCACCGAGAGGACCGCGCTGTACTGCTGCAACAGCCGGTCAAAGACACCGACGAAATCCTCGACGGTAGGAGGCGACGTCGTCGCGACACTCTTCGACGCGTCCAGTTGGGCATAGAACCGGGTGAAATCGCCGTCGAACTCCGACTCCCGCAGCCAGCCG
Source organism: Mycobacterium sp. NGS51 (assembly GCF_059812525.1). NCBI lineage: Bacteria > Bacillati > Actinomycetota > Actinomycetes > Mycobacteriales > Mycobacteriaceae > Mycobacterium > Mycobacterium sp. NGS51. Next base: position 20,937 of record NZ_JCALCV010000029.1, on the reverse strand, counting down.
CCACCAACGTCGTAATACAACGACACGACCGTGACGCCAAGGCTGTCGAGGAGCGCGCGCGGCAGATAACTGGTGCTGTCGGTAACCACTGCGACGTCAGCCACGCGCGCACTCCAACCGGACGCCGACACCGGGAATCGCCACTCGCAGCTGTCATCCTGCTTGGCGTAAACCAGCTGTCCAGCCACAACCATTAACCGTGTAACGGTACCGCCGCAGATCTCACACCGAGAGAAATCCGATGACTCTCGTCCAAACCTCGCGATCGGCTAACCCAGCGCCGCCGAGGGAATACCTCCCACAGCCAACGCCCGCGGGCCGAGGTGTGTTGCGACTACCGGACCGAACTGCGAGACGAACTCCGGCTTCCTGCCGAACAACTCGGTGAGGCGCTCGGCCATCCGCTGTGCGTCCTCGTCCGCGAAGGCGTGGTTGACAAACCATCGATCGGCGCCCACCGCGCGACGCTGGCGCATCAGCTCGACCAACCGCTCGATAGCCCGCCTGTGCGTGCGTACCCGTTCGACCGGCCGGAATTCCGATTCGACCATCAAGATCGGTTTGAGGTCGAGCGCGGACCCGAGCCATGCGGCCGCGCCACCGATCCGGCCGCCGCGCCGCAGATACTCAAGCGTGTCGACAAGCAGCCACTGTCGGACCTCCTGACGCGCCCGGCGGGTCGCCTCGATCACGCCCGAGGCATCGTCCCCCGCTGCGGCCGCCCGCGCCGCCGCCATCACCTGAACACCCAGGTGACCAGCCGCGCCCGCCGAGTCGATGACCGCCACCCGCTCGGCACCGCCGCCATTCAGCTGTGCGGCCGCCTGCCGAGCCATCGGGCAAGTTTCGGAAAAGCCCTGGCCGATCAACACCGCGACGACGGCGCTGTGCTGTTGCAGCAGCCGTTCGAAGACCCCAACGAAATCCTCGACCGTAGGCGCCGACGTCGTCGCCACACTTTTCGACGCGTCCAATTGCGCATAGAACCGTCCGAAATCACCGTCGAACTCCGACTCCTGCAGCCAGCCTTCGCCCACGTCGTAATACAGCGACACCACCGTGACACCGAGACTGTCGACGAGCGCAGCCGGCAGGCAGGCAGTGCTGTCGGTAACCACCGCGACGTCAGCCACTGCATCCTCACTTTCTCCTCGATGGGCTACGCCAACGCTGCACTCGGAAGACCTCCGACCGAGAGCGTCCCCGGACCAGCGTGCGTTGCGAGGACTGGGCCGAGCTCCGAAACGAATTCGGGCGGCGCATCGAACACCGTGCCCAGCCGCTCCACGAGCATTGCCGCGTCCGCATGCGCATACGCGTGGTTGACGAACCACCGGTCGGCGCCCACCGCGCGCCGCAAGCGCATCAGCTCAACCAACCGCTCCACCGCGCGCCTGCGCGTGCGCACACGTTCAACGGCCCTGAATTCCGATTCGATCTCCAAGATCGGCTTGAGGTCGAGCGCCGATCCAAGCCACGCCGCCGCAGTGCCGATCCGCCCGCCGCGCCGCAGATACTCGAGCGTGTCGACAACGAACCACTGCCTAACCCCTTGGCGCGCCCGGCGCACCGCCGCGACTACCCCCGCCTCGTCTTCCCCGGCAGCGGCCGCCCGCGCGGCCGCCAGCGCTTGAATACCAAGGGAGCCGGCCGCGCCGGCTGAGTCGATCACCACCACCCGCTCGCCGCCGCGGCCCTCGGACGCCAGCCGCGTGGCTGCCTCCCGAGCGTTCGAGCAGGTCTTGGAAAAGCCCGAGGAGATCAGTACTGCGACGACGGCACTGTACTGCCGCAGCAGCCGCTCAAAGGCCACGACGAAATCCTCGACGGCAGGCTCCGACGTCGTCGCGACGCTCTTCGACGCGTCCAGCGCCGCGTAGAACTTTCCGAAGTCGCCGTCGAACTCCGACTCACGCAGCCAGCCGTCACCGACGTTGTAATACAGCGACACCACCGTGATGCTCAGGCTGTCGGCCAGCGCACCCGGCAGGTAGCCGGTGCTGTCGGTCACCACCGCGACGTCAGCCACGCGCACCGTCCAACGCCGCCCCGGGAAGACCACCGGCCGACACCGTCCCCGGACCGGTATGTGTCGCGATCACCGGTCCGACCGCCGAGATGAACAACGGCTCGTTGCCGAAGAGTTCGGCGAGACGCTCGGCCAGCCGATTCGCGTCGTCGTGCGCATAGGTGTGGGTGACGAACCACCGGTCGGCGCCCACCGCGCGGCGCTGCCGCATCAGCTCGACCAACCGCTCGATAGCGCGCCTGCGGGTGCGCACCCGCTCGACAGCCTTAAGCTCCGATTCGATCATCAAGATCGGCTTGAGATCGAGCGCCGATCCGAGCCATGCGGCCGCGGTGCCGATCCGCCCGCCGCGCCGCAGATACTCAAGCGTGTCGACAACGAACCACTGCTTGACCTCTTGGCGCGCCCGGCGCACGGCCGCGATGACCCCCGAGGCGTCTTCGCCCGCAGCGGCCGCTCGCGCGCCCGCCAGCACCTGGACACCCAGGTGGCCTGCCACGCCGGCAGAGTCGATCACCACCACCCGCTCACCGCGGCCTTCAGAGTTCAGCCGTGCGGCTGCCTCGCGAGCCATCGAGCAGGTCGGATTAAGGCTTGAGGAGATCAGCACCGAGACGACAGCGCTGTGTTGTTGTAGCAGCCGTTCATAGGTCGCGAGAAAATCCTCGATGGTGGGCGGCGACGTCGTCGCGACGGTCTTCGACGCGTCCAGTTCCGCAAAGAACCGTCCGAAATCACCGTCGAACTCCGACTCGCGCAGCCCCCGGCCAGGCAGCTCGTGGCCACCCTCGGGCGACGCGTCGCCACCAACGTCGAAATACTGCGACACCACCGTGATTTCGAGGCCGTCGAGCGCGACCGGCAGCGAGGCGGTGCTGTCGGTGACTAACGCGACTTCAGCCACGCGCACTCCCGCCCGCTAGCACCTCCATGATCCGCGGCAAGGCTTCACGAGTTGCGATCCGGCCTGCCTCTCGGGCGGCGTCGATCTGGTGCCATTCCAGGAATCCGACGCCGCCAACATCGGGGTGGATGGCGAGGTCAGCCTGCGCCAGCACCTCGGACGACGCCATGGCGCTACCTATCGTCATCGTGCGCATGAGAGTGTCGACGATGCTCGGAACCCGCGGGGAGCGCGGCATTTTCGTCACGTCGATGGGACATGCCTGGTTACCGGTGCCGATGCTCACCGCGATCAACGGCCCCTCCTCGCGCGCCAGCGCAGCGACGGGCAGGTTGTCCAGCACACCGCCGTCGACGTGCAGTGTGCCGTCGTAGACAATCGGCGCGTACAGTCCCGGCACCCGCAGGGAACAGCCGATGACGTCGGCGAGCCGGCCGCGGCGGTGCACGACGGTCCGCCGGGCCAGCAGATCGACGCTGACACAACGGAATTCCTTCGGCAACTCCTCTACTAAGCGCCCGCCATGAGCCGCTTGGAGAGCGCCCAACGTGCGACGTCCGCTGATAAGCCCCTTGCTCGGCAGGGTGTAGTCGCTAGTCGGGTTACTGCGGATGAAGTACTCGTAGATGTTCGCGTCCACCGCAGCTGCGTCCATGCCGGTGGCGGCGAATCCCGCGATGATCGCTCCCATACTGGTGCCGGCGAACCGGTCGATCACCACCCCGGCGGCCTCCAGCTCCTCCAGTACACCCAGATGCGCAAACGCCCGCGCGGCGCCACCGCTAAGCACCAGCCCTATCGACCGGCCGGCGATACGGGCGGCGAGCGGGCGCAAGTCAATAGGCGCGTGAGCGAGGCGGACCGAGTGCACCGACCGCGGCGTGATCAATTCCTCCCACTGCCGCCGATGTTCGCGGTCAGCGGGCGGTCCCGCCAGCACGAGGTCGGCACCCACCGCTCGGGACGGCATCGGCGCCAATGGCGGTGCGGGGTCACCGGCAACCAGCACGACACGATCGGCCGAGCGCAAGCAGAAGTCATGCCAGTCGCCGTCGCCGACCGCCGCGTGCAGCACCACCTTGTCCGCGACCCGCTCGGCGCGTTCCAACCCGTCGCGGCCCACCCGGCCCGGGTCTGCCACCTGGAGCCGTCCCGACAGCGCAGTGACCAGTTCGGTGGCCACCGTCGGTACTGGCGCCTGGGCGTCGACGCCGACGATCGCGATAACGACTTCGGGTGTCGGTGCGCGCGGGACCGCCGGCGGTGGAGCTTGATGTAGCCGGGTGGCAAGCACCCGGATCAGTACCTCGAGGACGCCCGAATGGGCGATCGTGTCGAATTGAGCCTTGCTGAGTCGCATGAGTGTCGAGTCACGCACGGCGCGAACCGATGCCGAACGCGGCGCGTCGATCAGCAATCCGAGCTCGCCGACGACTTCGCCGCGGCCCAATTCCGTTAACACCACCTTGTTTTGGAGCACCTGAAGCCGGCCGTTACGCACCACATAGAGGGCGTCGGACGGGTCGCCCGCTTGGAAGAGATACGACCCCGCCTCCAACTCGATCTGCTCGGCGTGGTCACGCAGCTCTGCCAACGTAATGGCGTCCAGCCCGGCAAAAAGCGGCAAAGCCCCGAGCGGATCGACCTCGCCGGTTGCGGCCGAGCGGCTCTCGGCGGGCAGCGACACCAGCCCAGGCGTCAACCGCAATTCCCGCGGATCGATTTGCCGCGGCGGCTCGACCTCATCTGTTCCTGCGGTGACATGGCGGGTACGGCCCAGCAACACCCCGGTGATTGCAACCAGCGCAAAGCACACCGCGGCCAGCACCCAGCCTCGCCGCAGCGCCTCTTCGGCGGCGCCGCGCGCCGGCGTGCCGATCACAATCACCAGCAGCGCGATGCCGATCACGGCGCCGAGCTGGCGGGTGCTGCTGACCACCGCCGAAGCAGTGGCGTAACTGCCGCCTGCGGCCAAGCCGGCCAGCGCCGCACTACCGAGCATCGGCAACGTCGCGCCGACCCCCAGGCCCTGCAGTATTTGACCGGGCAGCCACTCCCCGAGGAAATCGGGTCGGGATCCGACACGTTCGATGTACCACACCAGGCTGCCGGCCCAAATCAGGGCGCCGACGATGATGATGAGGCGGTAACCGTGGCGGTCGGCGACGCGGCCAAGTACCGCTGCGACAACCGCCGCGACGAATGCGGCGGGCGCGACGGCGAGGCCCGCGCGCAACAGGTTGTAACCCCAGACGTAGTTCAGGAACAACACGTGGGTCAGCAGATAGGCGTAGAACCCGGCACTGGCGACCAGCGTCAGCGTGTTGGCCGCCATGAACGATCGGACACGCAGAAACGCGGGCTCGATCAGCGGCGTCGGATGATTCTGCGAGCTGAGCACAAACCCGAGCATCGCGATCACCGCGGCCAGAAACGATCCGATGGTTGCCGGGCCGGTCCAGCCCCAATCCGGGCCCTTGACCAACCCGAGCGTCAGACAGCCCAGCGCGACTGCCAGCAGCGCCGCCCCCCGCAAATCGGGCACCCGTCGCCGTCCGGAGGCGCGGCTTTCGACCAGTCCCCGTCGAGCCACCACCACCGCCACGACGCCCAGCGGCAGGTTGACCAGAAACACCCAGCGCCAACTCGACGCGTCCACCAGGGCACCGCCGATGGGCGGACCCAGACCCGACGCGATGGCCGCCGCTGCGCCCCACAGGCCCACTCCGTGAGCGCGGCGCGCGGCGTCGAAACTCTCGACAACAAGCGCCAGTGATGCCGGCACCAGGATCGCCGCGCCGATGCCCTGCACGACCCGGAACGCAATCAGGTGCCCGACCGTCCCGGCGACCGCGCACAGCCCGGACGCTGCGGTGAACAACACCACGCCGTAGATGAACATCCGCTTACGCCCGAGCAGGTCGGCAAGCCTGCCGCCCGCCACCAGAAACGCGGCGAAGGCGATGTTGTAGGCGTTCAGCACCCACGACAGGCTGCTGATATCACTGTTGTGGAAGTACCGCTGGATGGCCGGGAAAGCGATGTTGACGATCGTGGAGTCGAGGAACGCGAGAAAGGCGCCAAACGCCGCCACCAGCAACACCGCGGTCGGCGCAGGCTGGCGGCGCCGAGTGAGCGGTGCGGGCCGCCGGCCTGCCCGGAAGCGGCGGTTAGCCGGCAAATTCGTGGCCCGGTCCACACCGGCGGCGGCCCGGGCGTTTTTGTGTCTGGCGCGCTCGGCGGTGTGCCTTCCGCGAGTCGCGGACGGGGCAGCAGTTCTGTTCGCCATGACGCACCTCTACTCAGTGCGGCGGTTGCCCACCCGGGTGGTGTCGCAATTGTCGCTGAACAGCGGCGGTAAGTGCGTCGAATTAGTGATCTCAGAACTGCTGGATCGCCCGCAAGCGCGGGCTAGGCAAGCGTGACCAAACCCAGTTCGGTATCGCCGGCCAGCATCGGGTGCTTCGGCAGCACCCGGACCGTGTAACCGACCGCCCCGGCGACGGGTAGCGGCGTCGTCATCGCGAACACCGCGTCGCCGCCCAAAGCCGTTCCGGTATACGGCATCTCGACGGTGACCGGCTCGATCAGTGCGTCGCCGGCGTCGACTCGGCCGACCACCGCCTGAACGGAAACCTCGTCTGGCCGCAGGCCGGCCAATTGCACGGTCGCTGTCAGGGTCAGCTTCGACCCCAACACAGGCGTGTCCGGCAGACCGGTGCTGTCCACATCGGTGATGTGGATCTTCGGCCACGCCGCAAATGCGCGTCTGCGGTAGCCGGCCAACTCGCGCGCCGCCTCGAACGTCACTTGGCCCTCGCTCGCGACGGTGTTGCGCAGCGACTGCGCCGCCGGCGTGTAGTAGTTCTCGACGTACTCCCGCACCATCCGAGACGCCAGGACTTTCGGGCCCAGCGTCGCCACGGTGTGCCGAACCATCGCGATCCACCGCGACGGCACCCCGTGCTCGTCTCGCTCGTAGAACGTCGGCGCCACCGAGTGATCGAGCAGGTCGTAGAGCGCGGCGGCCTCCAAGTCGTCTCGACGGGCTTCATCGGCGGCCCGGGAGGCGGAGGGAATCTCCCAACCGTTTCCGCCGTCGTACCACTCGTCCCACCAGCCGTCGCGGATCGACAGGTTCAACCCACCGTTCAGCGCGCTTTTCATCCCTGACGTTCCGCAGGCCTCCAATGGGCGCAGCGGGTTGTTCAGCCAGACGTCGCAACCCCAGTACAACCGGCGTGCCATCGACATGTCGTAGTCGGGCAAAAACGCGATGCGGTGACGTACCTCGGGGCGGTCGGCGAACCGCACCACCTGCTGAATCAGCGCTTTGCCCGCGTCGTCGGCCGGGTGCGACTTGCCTGCGACGATCAACTGGATCGGCTTGTCGTCGTCGAGCAGCAGCTGCTCGAGTCGATCCGGGTCGCGCAACATCAACGTCAACCGCTTATAGGTCGGGACGCGGCGGGCGAACCCGATGGTGAGCACGTCGGGGTCGAACGCCGTCGAGATCCAGCCCAGTTCGGCATCAGACGCTCCCCGGGCCAAGCAGGATTTCCGCAGCCTCGCCCGGACATCGTCGACCAGCAATGCCCGCAGCTGCGAACGGATCCCCCACAAATGCCTCGCGTCGACCTGTTGGAGCCGTTCCCAGACTTCGGGTTCGCTGAACGAATCGGCCCCGGCCAGTTCGCGGCCCAGCTGCAACCACTGCGGGGCGGCCCAGGTCGGCGCGTGCACACCGTTGGTGATCGACCCGATCGGCACCTCGTCGGGGTCGAATCCGCTCCAGAGCCCGTTGAACATGACCCGGCTGACCCGGCCATGCAGCAGCGAGACGCCGTTGGCCCGTTGGGCCAGCCGCAGACCCATGTAAGCCATGTTGAATTTGTCGGGATCCTCTTCGGCGCCCAGCTCCAGGACTCGCTCGCGGGGCAGACCCCGCAGCAGGCCCGATTCTGCGTCGTCGAAATAGCGTTGCACCAGCTCCAGCGGGAACCGGTCGATACCGGCGGGCACCGGCGTGTGGGTGGTGAACACCGTGGAGGACCGCACCACGGTCAGGGCGGTGTCGAAGTCCAGTCCCGCGTCGACCAGTTCGCGGATGCGTTCCACACCGAGGAATCCGGCATGGCCCTCGTTCATGTGGAAAACCTCGGGAGCGGGCAGCCCTTCAATCTCGGTAAAGGCCCGGATCGCCCGCACCCCGCCCACGCCCGCCAGAATCTCTTGTCTGATGCGGTGGTTCTGGTCACCGCCGTAGAGGCGGTCGGTGACACCGCGCAGATCATGCTCATTTTCCGGGACATCGGAATCGAGCAACAGCAACGGGACGCGCCCGACCTGCGCCACCCAGACCCGGGCGCGCAGCCGGTCGGTATCGGGTAAGGCCAACTCGACCAGCACCGGATTTCCGCCGACATCGGTGAGCAGCCGTAACGGCAACCCCTGCGGGTCCAGTGACGGATACGTTTCTTGTTGCCAACCGTCAGCCGTCAACGACTGTCGAAAGTAGCCGGACCGGTAGTACAAGCCGACCGCGATCAGCGGCAGCCCCAAGTCTGACGCCGACTTCAAGTGGTCGCCCGCCAGAATTCCCAAACCGCCCGAGTAGTTGGGCAGCACGTCGGCGACCCCGAACTCCATCGAGAAATAGGCGATCGCCGACGGCATGGCAGCGCCGTCGCTTTGTCGCTGCTGATACCACAGCGGGCGGCTCAGATAATCGTCCAAGTCCGCGGCCAACTCATCGAGCCGCCGGAGAAAGTCGACGTCGGCGGCCAACTCATCGAGCCGTGCCGGCGTCACTGCACCCAGCAGTGCCACCGGATCCTGGCCGCATTGCCGCCACAGCGCCGAGTCGATCGTTGCGAAGAGGTCCTGCGTGGGCTTCTCCCACGACCACCGCAGGTTGGTCGACAGCTGCTCCAAGGCCGCCAGGCGTTCCGGAAGGTGAGCACGGACGGTAAACCGGCGGAGGGCTTTCACGCGTCAATACCTTACTGACGACGGGCCCGCGGTGACGCCATGACTGCCAGCGCTTTCACGCGCCCCGGGTGTGGCCCGACACTACGGTGGGTATTGGGCGCAAAGAGAGTTTCACTGCAGAGCCGCGGAACGGGAGAAGGAGTGCGGTGCCAGGTCGTGTCGAGATCGATGACGTCCAGCCCGTCGTGTCGTGCGGCGCGTATCCGGCTAAAGCCGTGGTCGGTGAGGTAGTTCCAGTCAGCGCGTCGGTGTGGCGGGAAGGCCATGAGGCGGTGGCGGCGACCCTGGTGGTGCGCTACTTAGGGCCGCGCTACCCGCAGGCCAGCGAAGCGCGGCGGATCAAGGCCGTGCAGGCAGACCTGAAAAACGGGGCCGAGGCGCCGCCGCGGGTCAAGCCGCTGCTGGTCCCGATGACCATGGGCGAAGAGCCCTACGTCTTCCACGCGCAGTTCAGCCCGGACAGCGTCGGGTTGTGGACCTTCCGGGTCGACGGCTGGGGCGACCCGATTCACAGCTGGCGGCATTCCATCATCGCCAAGTTGGACGCCGGCCAGGGCGAGACCGAGTTGTCCAATGACCTGCTCATCGGGGCGCAGCTGTTGGAACGCGCCGCCACCGGGGTGCCCCGCAGCCGGCGCGAGCCTCTGCTGACCGCCGCCGCCGCGTTGCGCAACCCGGGCGATCCGGTGACACGCGCGGCCGCTGCGCTCGCACCCACAGTCGAGGAGCTGCTGGCGCAATACCCGCTGCGCGAGCTGGTCACCCGCGGTGAACAGTACGGAGTGTGGGTGGACCGGCCCGAGGCCCGCTTCGGCGCGTGGTACGAGATGTTCCCACGCTCGACGGGCGGCTGGGACGCCGACGGCAATCCGGTGCACGGCACCTTTGCCACCGCCACCGCGGCGCTGCCCCGCATCGCGGAGATGGGCTTCGACGTCGTGTATCTGCCGCCGATTCATCCCATCGGCAAAATCCATCGCAAGGGCCGCAACAACACCGCCACCGCCATTCCGGGCGACGTGGGATCGCCGTGGGCGATCGGCAGCGACGAGGGCGGACACGACGCAGTACATCCCAAACTCGGCACGATCGACGACTTCGACGACTTCGTGGCCGCAGTGCGCGACCTGGACATGGAAGTGGCGCTGGACCTGGCGCTGCAATGCGCACCGGACCATCCCTGGTCCCGACAACATCGCCAGTGGTTCACCGAACTGCCCGACGGGACCATCGCCTATGCGGAGAACCCGCCCAAGAAATATCAAGATATCTACCCGCTGAACTTCGACAACGATCCCGCTGGGCTCTACGACGAGGTGCTGCGGGTGGTGCGGCACTGGATGGACCACGGCGTCAAGATCTTTCGGGTCGACAATCCGCATACCAAGCCACCCAACTTCTGGGCATGGCTAATCGGCCAGGTCAAAGCGATCGATCCCGACGTGCTGTTCCTGTCGGAGGCTTTCACACCGCCGGCGCGCCAGTACGGGCTGGCCAAGCTCGGCTTTACCCAGTCCTACTCGTATTTCACCTGGCGCACCGCCAAGTGGGAACTCACCGAATTTGGCCAGGAGATCGCCGAATTCGCGGATTTCCGCCGCCCGAACCTGTTCGTGAACACCCCCGACATCCTGCATGCCATCCTGCAGCACAACGGCCCGGGCATGTTCGCGATCCGCGCGGTGCTGGCTGCGACGATGAGTCCGGCCTGGGGAATGTACTCCGGCTACGAGCTTTTCGAGCATCGCGCGGTGCGCGAGGGTAGTGAGGAGTACTTGGACTCGGAGAAATACGAGTTGCGGCCCCGGGACTTCGCCACTGCCCTGGCCGAGGGCCGATCGCTGGAGCCGTTCGTCGCCCGGCTCAACAACATTCGTCGACTGCATCCCGCGCTGCGGGAGTTGCGGACCATCCGGTTCCACAGCGTGGACAGCGATGCCCTGCTCGCCTACAGCAAGTTCGATCCGACTACCGGCGACTGCGTACTGGTAGTGGTGACACTGAACGCATTCGGGCCCGAAGAGGGCATCGTGTGGTTGGACATGGCCGCGCTGGGTATGGAGGGCTACGAACGGTTCTGGGTGCGCGACGAGATAACCGGAGAGGAATACCAGTGGGGAGCAGCCAACTACGTGCGCATCGACCCTGGCCGGGCGGTCGCCCACATCATCAACATGCCGCAGATACCTCTCGAATCCCGAAGCACGCTGCTGCGCCGGAGGTGACGCCGCGATGACACCAACCGACCAACTGGCCCGGACCCATCTGACGCCCGAGCCCAATGACCTCGATCGACTGCTGGCCGGTGTACACCACAACCCGCACGGCATTCTGGGCGCGCACGAGTACGGTGATCACACTGTCATCCGGGCCTTTCGTCCGCACGCCACCGAAGTCGTCGCGCTCGTCGGCAAACAGCGGTATCCACTGCAGCACATCGATTCCGGTCTGTTCGCCGTGGCGCTGCCGTTCGCCGATCTCATCGACTACCGGCTCGAGGTGAGCTACGACGGTTCCGATCCGCACACCGTCGCCGACGCCTATCGTTTCCTGCCGACACTCGGCGAAGTCGACCTGCACCTATTCGCGGAGGGGCGCCACGAACGGTTGTGGGAGGTCCTGGGCGCTCACCCGCGCTCGTTCACTACCGCCGACGGCGTCGTCGAGGGTGTGTCGTTTGCGGTCTGGGCACCTAATGCCAAGGGCGTCAGCCTGATCGGTGACTTCAACGGCTGGAACGGCAATGACGCACCACTACGCGTGCTCGGCTCGTCCGGAGTGTGGGAGTTGTTCTGGCCCGAGTTCCCACCCAACGGCCTGTACAAGTTTCGGGTGCATGGCGCCGACGGGGCCGTCACCGACCGGGCCGACCCGTTCGCCTTCGCCACCGAAGTCCCGCCGCACACCGCGTCACGAGTGACATCGAGTGATTACACCTGGCGTGACGCCGACTGGATGACGCAGCGTGCGCAGCGCAATCCGGTTTTCGAGCCGATGAGCACCTACGAAGTTCACCTGGGCTCGTGGCGACCGGGGCTCAGCTACCGCGATCTGGCCCGTGAGTTGACGGATTACGTTGTCGAGCACGGTTTTACCCACGTCGAGATGCTGCCTGTCGCCGAGCACCCGTTTGCCGGATCGTGGGGATATCAGGTCACGTCCTACTACGCGCCGACGTCACGCTTCGGCACCCCCGACGATTTTCGGGTCCTCGTCGATACCTTGCACCGGGCCGGCATCGGGGTGATCGTGGACTGGGTCCCGGCCCACTTCCCGAAAGATGCCTGGGCCCTGGGCCGCTTCGACGGCACGGCGCTCTACGAACATTCCGACCCCAAGCGCGGTGAGCAACTCGACTGGGGCACCTACGTGTTCGACTTCGGGCGGCCCGAAGTCCGAAATTTCCTGGTCGCCAACGCGCTGTACTGGCTAGAGCAATTCCACATCGACGGCCTGCGCGTGGACGCCGTCGCGTCGATGCTCTATTTGGACTACTCGCGTCCGGTCGGCGGTTGGACGCCGAATATCTACGGCGGCCGGGAAAACCTGGAAGCCGTGCAGTTCCTACAAGAGATGAACGCGACCGCACACAAGGCGGCGCCCGGCATTGTCACCATCGCCGAGGAGTCGACGTCGTGGCCGGGTGTCTCGCGGCCGACAAGCGTCGGTGGGCTTGGCTTTTCGATGAAGTGGAACATGGGCTGGATGCACGACACGCTCGACTACATCAGCCATGACCCGGTGCACCGTAGTTATCACCACCACGAGATCACCTTTTCGATGCTCTACGCCTTCAGCGAGAACTTCGTGCTGCCGCTCAGTCACGACGAGGTGGTGCACGGTAAAGGCACGCTGTGGGGGCGCATGCCCGGCAACGACCATGTGAAGGCCGCAGGTTTACGCAGCCTGCTGGCCTACCAGTGGGCGCACCCCGGTAAGCAGTTGCTGTTCATGGGCCAGGAATTCGGACAGCGCGCCGAATGGTCCGAGGAACGCGGTCTGGACTGGTATCAGCTCGACGAGAACGGCTTCTCCACCGGCATTTTGTCGTTGGTGCGCGACATCAATGCGACCTATCGCAGTCACCCGGCGTTGTGGAGCCAGGACTCCAACCCGGAGGGCTACTCCTGGATCGATGCCAACGACTCGGCCAACAACGTGTTGAGCTTCCTGCGGTACGGCAGCGACGGCTCGGTGATGGCGTGCGTGTTCAATTTCGCCGGAGCCGAGCACGGTAACTACCGCCTTGGGCTGCCCACCGCCGGGCGGTGGCGTGAGGTGCTCAACACCGACGCGACCGCCTACAACGGTTCCGGTGTCGGCAACATGGGTGGTGTAGATGCCACCGATGAGCCGTGGCACGGGCGGCCGGCTTCCGCGGTGTTGGTGTTGCCGCCGACATCGGCGCTGTGGCTGGCCCCCGAGTAGCGCTCGCCACCAGCGCGGAGCGCTCTTAGTAGAGCGCGTTGGCGAGGTTGCGCCGGCCCGTGATCACCTCGGGATCGGCGGGATCGAAGAGCTCGAACAGCTCGATCAGCCGGGTACGCACGGAAGTGCGCTCGTCCCCGGATGTCCGTCGCACCAAGGCAATCAGCCGGTCGAAGGCGGCACTCACATCTTGGTTGAGCAGTTGTACGTCGGCAGCGGCGAACGCAGCCTCGAGGTCGTCAGGGGCTGCATCGGCGACGGCCACCGCGTCGGGCCGCTGCTCGGTCGCGCGCATCAAGAAGGTGATCTGGCGGATCGCCCCGTTGGCTTCGGCGTGGTTGGGATTGGCGTCGAGAATCGCCTGGTACGAGTCGAGCGCAGCCGCGAAGTCACCGTCGGAGAGCTGTTGCCGCGCCTGGGCCAGCGCCGGGTCGACTTCCTCGTCTTCTTCGGCGCCCGGTGCACCGCTGAGCTTGCCGGCCGTCGCCGACAACAGCGAATCCACCCACCGCCGCAACTGGTCGGGCGGCTGCATTCCCTGAAAGCTGGACAGCGGCTGCCCGGCGGCCAGCGCCACCACGGTCGGGACCACTTCGATACCGAAGATCTGCGCCACCCGGGGCGCGGTGTCGACGTTGACTGTCGCCAGCGACCATTTGCCGTCGTCGGCGGCCACCAGTCCGGCAAGGACGTCGGCCAGCTGCAGACACACATCACTGCGTGGGGACCACAACAGCACGACCACCGGCACCTGGTTAGACCGGGTCAGCACCTCGTCTTCGAAGTTGGCCTCGGTGATCGGCACACCGGCAAGCTCAGCCGATCCCGCGCCGGCGGCATCGTTGCCGCTGGCCGCGTTCGGCTGGGCGCGCTGCTTGAGGCCGGACAGATCGACCGCTCCGGCCAGCGCAGGCCCAATCGGAGGGCGGGGACGGCTCACGTCGACAAGTCTGGCACGCCGCCAGGCGTGCCCGTCACCCGGTCGGGAGCATCGTGGTGACCAAGATCACAATTCCGAGCGAGACGGTCGCCGCGCACAACGCCAGCAACCATCTTTGTAACGCCGGTCAGGCGAATGGCCTGGCTAACCGGCCCGCAAGATCAGCGCGTCGCCCTGACCGCCCGCGCCGCACAGCGCCGCGACGCCATACCCGGAGCCCCGGCGCGCCAACTCCAGAGCCGCATGCAGCGTGATGCGCGCACCGGACATGCCGATCGGATGCCCGACGGCGATGGCACCGCCGTTGACGTTGACGATCTCCGGGTCGACACCAAGTTCCCTGGTCGACGCCAGTGCTACCGCTGCGAACGCCTCGTTGATCTCGATCACGTCGAGCCGGTCGGCAGCAATACCCTCCCGGCCGAGTGCCTTTTTGATCGCGTTCGCGGGCTGTGATTGCAGCGTCGAATCCGGGCCAGCCACCACACCGTGCGCGCCGATCTCCACTAGCCACGACAACCCCAGCTCAGTGGCTTTGTCCTTGTTCATCACGACGACGGCGGCCGCGCCATCAGAGATCTGCGACGACGAGCCTGCGGTGATCGTGCCGTCGGAACGAAACGCGGGCTTGAGACCGGCCAGCGAATCGGCGGTGGTGTTGGCGCGTATGCCCTCATCCTCATTGAACTGCAATGGATCACCCTTGCGCTGCGGGATGCTCACCGGCACCACCTCGTCGGCGAAAACGCCGTCCTTCCAAGCCGCCGCCGCCTTCTGATGCGACCCTGCCGAGAATTCGTCCTGTTCGCGGCGGGTGAACTTGTCCGCGTCGTTGCGTTGCTCGGTCAACGCGCCCATCGGCTGATCGGTGAACACGTCGTGCAGGCCGTCGTAGGCCATGTGGTCCAACACCGTCACATCGCCGTACTTGTAGCCCTCCCGGCTGTCCATCAATAGGTGCGGGGCCTTGGTCATGGACTCCTGGCCGCCGGCCACCACCACATCGAACTCGCCGGCCCGGATGAGCTGGTCAGCCAGAGCAATGGAGTCGATCCCGGACAGGCACATCTTGTTGATCGTCAGCGACGGCACATCCCAGCCGATACCGGCCGCTACCGCGGCCTGGCGAGCAGGCATCTGACCGGCTCCCGCGGTCAGCACCTGGCCCATAATCACGTACTCGACCGCCGAGGCCGGCACGTTGGCCTTTTCCAACGCGCCCGCAATAGCGATGGCGCCCAGGTCACTGGCCGAGAAATCTTTCAGGGAGCCCATCAACTTCCCGATGGGCGTGCGGGCTCCAGCAACTATCACCGACGTCGTCATGAATACCTCCGGGGCGAGCAGAAACGGCTGAAAAAACAGGCCGGGGAAGCGCAATCTTTCCCGCCAGGTTACCGTGACGTTATGACCACCGAACATGTCGACGTCCGTCGTACCCTGGCCAGCGCGTTGGTGACAGCGGTCGACCACGTCGGCATCGCGGTGGCAGATCTGGATGCGGCGATCGCCTGGTATCACGACACGCTCGGCATGATCGTGCTGCACGAGGAGATCAACAAAGACCAGGGCATCCGCGAGGCGATGCTGGCGGTGCGCGGCGCCCCGGTCGGCAGCGCGCAGGTCCAGTTGATGGCCCCGATTGACGAGTCGTCGGCGATCGCGAAATTCCTCGACAAACGCGGCCCGGGCATCCAGCAGCTGGCCTACCGGGTCAGCGATCTGGACACGTTGACTGCACGGCTGCGCGACCAAGGCATTCGGCTGCTCTACGACGCACCGCGGCGAGGCACCGCGGATTCCCGGATCAACTTCATCCACCCCAAAGACGCCGGCGGTGTCCTGATCGAGTTGGTCGAGCCGGCAGCCGATTCCGACAAATCACACTGACCCACTAAGACCATTTTCGGGTGGGCCCGCGGGTTGCGCGGTGTGCCCAGCACGGCGTGTGCCAATGCCGGCGGTCCTCCATCCCGGCCTCTCCTGAATCAGCCGGCCATACCACCAGATGTGCTGTGCCGGAACGAACTTCGTGGTCGCAACCGGGACAGCGATACGTCTTGACGGCCCGCGCGGCGGCCACCGGCCGAACTTCGTACTGACGGCCATCGGGTCCGGTTTCCACCCGTCGCGCCACCGGCAGCGGCCGTAGCGGCTGCTGTCGGCGGTGCGGTGTACGGCGGCGGGACATGCGCCCAGTCTATTTGGCGACTCAGAACAGCCGGTACTCGTCGCTGACCATACCGCGCATTTGATCGTAATCGAGTGTCAGGCAACGAATTCCGCGATCAACAGCCAAAGTCCGCGCCTGCGGCTTGATTTGCTGGGCGGCGAATACTCCGCTCACCGGCGCCAGCAGGCTGTCCCGGTTCAGTAACTCGAGGTAGCGGGTGAGTTGCTCGACGCCGTCGATCTCGCCGCGCCGCTTGATTTCGACGGCCACGGCGCGCCCTTGCTCGTCGCGGCACAGCAAGTCGACCGGTCCTATCGCAGTCATGTACTCGCGGCGCACCAACGTGTATCCGGTGCCCAGCAGTTCGACATGCTCGGCGAGCAATGCCTGCAGGTGCGCCTCAACGCCGTCCTTGACCAATCCGGGATCGACGCCGAGCTCGTGGCTGGAGTCGTGCTCGATCCCCTCGACGGTGATGCGCAACTGCTCGCCGGCCTTGTTCTCCACCACCCATACCGGCAGCGGACCCTCGAGGTCCTCGGAGAGCCGACACGGCGGGCTCATCCAATTCAGCGGCTTGTAGGCGCGGTCGTCGGCGTGCACACTGACCGAGCCGTCGGCCTTGAACAGCAGCAGCCGGCGCGCAGAGGGGAGATGGGCGGTGAGCCGACCGAGGTAGTCGACCGTGCACTGGGCGATCACGAGACGCACCCGACTCACCTTAAGGTCCGGCCGCCGGACAAATTAGGCTGACGCCACCATGATGGCCAAGAAAACGGTGGCACAGCGTCTCGGGCGGGTCCTGGAGCGCGTGACCCGGCAAAGCGGTCGGCTGTCCGAGACCCCGGCATACGGCTCCTGGCTGCTGGGACGGGTTTCGGAGAGCCAGGCCCGCCGCCGGGTGCGGATTCAGGTCATCCTGACCGTGTTCATTGTGGGGACAAATCTCATCGGAATGGGCGTCGACGCGCTGTTGCTGACGGTCGCCTTTCCGGTGCCCAGCGTCTTCAGCGATGCACCGGCATGGCTGACATACGCGCTGGTACCGGCCTACATCGTCGTCGCTCTGGTACTGGGCACCTACTGGATCACCCGGCGCACCGTCACCGCGCTGCGATGGGCGATCGAGGAACGCAGCCCGAACCAGACCGACGAGAGCAACACATTTCAGGCCCCGGCACGAGTCGCCATCGTCACCTTCGGTCTGTGGGCGGTTGGTGCGGCGCTGTTCACCACCCTCTACGGCCTGGAAAACAGTCTGTTCATCCCGCAGGTCCTATTCTCGACCAGCTTCTGCGGCGTGCTGGTGGGTACCGGCTGCTACCTGATCAC
The DNA here is from genome assembly GCF_059812525.1 of Mycobacterium sp. NGS51. NCBI lineage: Bacteria > Bacillati > Actinomycetota > Actinomycetes > Mycobacteriales > Mycobacteriaceae > Mycobacterium > Mycobacterium sp. NGS51. The sequence goes on along the minus strand of NZ_JCALCV010000029.1, from coordinate 3,140 downwards.
CGAGTTCACCTTGCGCCCGGTGGCCGCCCAGGCACTACAGGCCGGGCCACCGCCGCGGCGGCTCGCGCCGGGCATCATGGGCCGAACCATGGTGGTCTGGATGCTCGGCTCGGGCGTCCCCGTCGTGGGCATCGCACTGACCGCGTTTTTCGCGTTGACGCTGCGGAATCTGACCCAGACGCAGTTCGGTGTTGCGGTACTGATCCTGTCGGTGGCAACACTGATCTTCGGTTTCACGCTGATGTGGCTGCTCTCCTGGCTGATCGCCACACCGGTGCGGGTGGTGCGCGCGGCGCTCAAGCGCGTCGAACAGGGCGACCTGCGAGGCGATTTGGTGGTGTTCGACGGGACCGAACTGGGCGAGTTGCAAAGTGGATTCAACGCGATGGTCGCCGGATTGCGGGACCGGGAGCGGGTGCGCGACCTGTTCGGCCGGCACGTCGGGCGTGAGGTCGCCGCTGCCGCCGAACGTGAGCGGCCGCAGTTGGGCGGCGAAGAGCGCCATGTCGCAGTGGTTTTCGTCGATATCGAGGACTCGACACAGCTGGTGACCAGCCGACCACCGGCCGAACTCGTCCAACTGCTCAACCGGTTCTTTGCCGTGATCGTCGACGAAGTCGACCGCCATCGCGGGCTGGTCAACAAATTCGAGGGTGACGCGACGCTGGCGGTTTTCGGCGCCCCCAATCGCCTCGAACACCCCGAAGATGAGGCGTTGGCCGCCGCGCGAGCCATCGCACGGCGGCTCGGCAGCGAAGTGCAGGAATGTTTGGCCGGCATCGGGGTGGCGGCCGGAGAGGTCGTCGCCGGCAATGTCGGCGCCAAGGAGCGGTTCGAGTACACGGTGATCGGTGAGCCGGTCAACGAGGCGGCCCGGCTGTGCGACCTGGCCAAATCGCATCCCACCCGATTGCTGGCGTCCTCGGAGGTACTGGACGGCGCGACCGACAGCGAACGTGACCACTGGACGTTGGGCGAGACTGTGACGCTGCGCGGCCACGACCAACCGACCAGGATCGCTTCGCCCGGGTAGCCGGATCCGGCCCGTCAATCCACCACGATGTCGTTTTTCCGCCAGTGATGTCGGTGGTCAGGTGTAATTGTGGCAATCGTGCATGAAGACTTCGACCGCTGCTACCGGGCCGTGCAGTCCAAGGACGCCCGGTTCGACGGTTGGTTTGTCACCGCGGTGCTCAGCACCGGGATCTATTGCCGTCCCAGCTGTCCGGCCCGTCCCCCGCTCGCCCGCAATGTGCGGTTCTATCCGACCGCGGCGGCCGCGCAGCGGGCAGGATTCCGCGCGTGCAAACGGTGTCGTCCGGACGCATCGCCGGGCTCACCCGAGTGGAATGTGCGCGGCGACATTGTCGCGCGGGCGATGCGGCTTATCGCCGATGGCACCGTGGACCGCGAAGGGGTCAGCGGCCTGGCCGGCCACCTCGGTTACACCACGCGCCAACTCGAGCGCCTGCTGCAAGCCGAGGTTGGGGCCGGCCCACTTGCCCTGGCCCGCGCCCAACGGACCCAAACGGCTCGGGTGCTGATCGAGACGACGGATCTGCCGTTGAGCGACGTCGCGTTTGCCGCGGGGTTTTCCAGTATTCGCCAGTTCAATGACACGGTGCGCACAGTGTGCGACAGCACGCCGACGTCGCTGCGCAAGCGCGCGGCAGCCCGGTTCGCGTGCGCCGCCGGCTCGCCGGGAGCGGTATCGGTGCGCCTGCCGGTTCGGGCGCCGTTCGCTTACGACGGCGTTTTCGGTCATCTGGCGGCCGGTGCCATACCCGGATGCGAAGAAGTACGCGATGGCGGGTATCGCCGCACCCTTCGGCTTCCGTCCGGCAACGGCATCGTCAGTTTGACGCCGGCGCCAGACCACGTCCGCTGTCACCTCGTACTCGATGACTTTCGCGATCTGACGACCGCTATCGCCCGTTGCCGACGCTTGTTGGACCTGGACGCCGATCCGGAAGCGGTGATCGACGTCTTGGGGTCGGACCCCGAATTGGCCGCTGTGGTGGCCAAGGCGCCCGGACAACGGATCCCCCGCACTGTCGACGAAAACGAACTGGCCATCCGCGCCGTGTTGGGTCAGCAGGTCTCGACGAAGGCCGCCCGTACCCATGCAGCCCGGTTGGTCGCCGGCTACGGGCAGCCGGTGCACGACGTCGGCGGAGCGCTGACGCATACCTTCCCGTCGGTCGAGGAGCTCGCCGACATCGACCCGACCCACCTGGCCGTTCCGGCGGCCCGTCGCCGAACGCTGACAGCGCTTGTCACCGGGCTGGCCGACGGCAATCTGACGCTGGATGCGGGCTGCGACTGGCAGGGCGCCCGGCGACAGCTGCTCGCCCTGCCCGGAGTGGGCCCCTGGACCGCAGAAGTGATCGCCATGCGTGGACTTGGCGACCCAGATGCCTTTCCCGCCAGCGACCTTGGGCTGCGACTGGCCGCAGAACAATTGGGGTTGCCTGCCGGACAGCGTGCGCTCATCGCTCGCAGCCAGGCCTGGCGGCCCTGGCGTTCCTACGCCACCCAGCATCTGTGGACGACGCTGGACCACCCGGTGAACCATTGGCCATCGAAGGAGATTGCATGATCTACTACCGCACCATCGACAGCCCGATCGGCCTGCTGACCTTGGCTGGACATGACCATGTCCTGACTAACCTGCGCATGGTGGACCAGACCTACGAGCCGAGCCGCGCCGACTGGGTGCCCGAGGACACCGCCTTCCCGGCGGCGGTCGACCAGCTCAACGCGTATTTCGCCGGCGAGTGCACCGACTTCGACATCGAGTTGAGCATGGCGGGCAGCGCGTTTCAGCGGCGCGTGTGGCAGGCGTTGATGACGATTCCATATGGAGAAACCCGGTCCTACGGAGAGATCGCCGAACAGATCGGCGCGCCGGGAGCCGCTCGCGCGGTCGGCCTGGCCAATGGCCGAAATCCGATCGCGATTATCGTGCCCTGCCACCGAGTTATTGGCGCAAGCGGCAGCCTCACCGGTTATGGCGGCGGACTGCAGCGTAAACGAACGCTGCTCGAATTAGAGAAAAGCCGCAAATCGGCGACGTTGACACTTTTCGACTAGCGTTTTTGGAAATAAAAAAGGGCACCTTTGTGGGGTGCCCTTTTTTG
>NZ_JCALCV010000028.1:0-50936 GCF_059812525.1 Mycobacterium sp. NGS51 | reverse complement strand
ATTAACTATTCGGAGTCCTGCCGCTCATGGTTGGGTGATGGATGCCGCCCTCGGCCGGCCATCGAGCTGTCAATCAATAGCCGACTCCATGGGGCGTAAGCCGCGCGCGAGTACCAAGGAGCATTGCCAAATGCGGAGCAGAGCCAGTGCGCTGCGGATCGGGTGGGGACTGTGGACCGGCGCCGCCGCCGGCGCGGCGGGCACCACTGCGCTGAATGTCCTCACTTACCTCGATATGGCGTTGCGGGGTCGGCCGGCAAGCACAACGCCTGAAGAAACCGTCAAGGCTTTGGTGCGCCTGCTGCACTGGACGATCCCCGGCGGCCTCGATACCCAACCGAACCGTATAGCCGGCGTCGGCGCTCTTATGGGTATCGCCGCTGGTATCGGCATAGGCGCGCTTCTCGGACTACTGCGCGCGCTCGGTTGGCGTCCCGGCAGAGTGCTCACCACAGTCGTCGCCACCGCCGGCGCTCTGATCGGCACCAACGGACCGATGATCGCCCTCGGCGTGACCAACCCGCTTACCTGGGGTGCCGTCGGCTGGATTGCCGATGTCGTTCCGCACCTCGGTTACGGCCTCGTCACCGCGCTGGTCCTGTGCCAGCTGGACCCTCCGCGCCGCTGAGCGCTAGTCGCTACTCCTCGCTCCGGGTGGCTTTGCGCGAAGGGAATGTCATCTCCTCCAACGCGATCGGCGGGACATACCGTCCTTCCAGCGTGCGATGCCACCAGGCCCGCTCGTGGCGCAGTTCCTGCCATGTGGTGAAGCGGTATCGGTAGAGCTGGACGCGCACATACTTGGGTGGGCGCTCGGGGAAGGGATTGTGCCGCAGCAGCCGCAGCGTCGGTCGATCGTTTTGCAGCAGCCGCAGCAGAAATTCTCGCAGCCACGGATATGCGTAGTTCGGGGATATGGCAGCGAACCACATCAACCAATCCAACCGCAAATGGTATGGCGCCCATTGCCGCGGCAGGCTGCGAACTGCGCCCGGCTTGCCTTTGAATTCGTACTCTTCCCATACCGTTTCATCGGTGATCGTGGAGTCGTTGGTGCCTTCGATCACCACTTCGCGGCGGGTTCGTCCGACGCTGCCGAACGCACCGTAGGTGTTGACCAAGTGAAAAGCGTTGAACGACATGTTCATCCGTTGACCCCGCGAGATCATGTTGCGCATCGGCCAGTAGCTCAGGAGCAGCGTGGCTCCGGCGAACATGATCACCAGCGCCGCGAACCAGATCGGTGGTTCGGCCAAGGCGGGCGGCTGCGGAATCGGCAGCACCGCTGCCGCCGATGTCGTGTCGATCGCGCTGCAGCCCAACAGGATCGTCAACCAGTTGAGCCAGGCGAAGTTTCCGGAGGCCACCAGCCACAGCTGGGTGATAACGATAATCGCCGCTGCCACACTGGCTATCGGCTGCGGCGCGAACAATCCGAACGGCACGACGAGTTGGGCGAAATGGTTGCCGGCCACCTCAATTCGGTGCAACGGCTTGGGCAGGTGGTGAAAGAACCAGCTCAGTGGCCCGGGCATCGGCTGCGTCTCGTGGTGGTAGTACAGGCAGGTCAGGTCGCGCCAGCACCGGTCGCCGCGCAGTTTGATCAGCCCCGCCCCGAACTCGAGCCGGAACAGCAGCAGGCGTGCCAGCCACATCGTCAGCACCGGCGGCGCAACATCGTCGTTGCCGAGAAAGATCGCCAGAAAGCCGGTTTCGAGCAGCAACGACTCCCAGCCGAACGAGTACCAGGTTTGCCCGACGTTGACGATCGACAGGTAGAGAACCCACAGCAGCAGCCACATCAGCATGGCCGCCCAGAGCGGCACCAGGCCGGCTAGTCCGGCGGCGATTGCAGCCGACAGTGCGGCGCCGAACCAGGCAACCGCGGCAAAGAACCGGTCGGAATAGTGAACGTGGAAAATGCTTGGCACCCGGCGAAACGACACAGCAGCCAGATACCGGGGCACCGGCAGCATTCCGTGCTCCCCGATCAGCGCCCGGAACTGTTGTGCGGCCGCGACGAACGCGAGCAGGTAGACAACGGCAATACCGCGCTCCAGCACCAGCCGGCCCAACCAATATTCAGGTGCGCTGAACCATCCCATCCCCGCTGCCTCTCGGACGGTAGATGCCTATTGTCCCGCGTACCCCGCCAGTCAGCGGCGAAACGGCTCGCGTCGCAGCCGCACCGCCGAGGACGCCAACACTGCCAGCGAAACCAGCGCCAGCAGCTGCACACCCGCGGAATGCCCGGCATAACCGTCGACCGAGCGCCACGGATGCCGGGACAGCATGGCACCGGCCAGAATCAAACCGCCGGCACTCGCGCCGATGGTGACCGCATCCCGCCATCGCTGTCGATCGCGCAACGTCCATTGCAGTCCCAGCGCGGCGGCGAACACCGCGATCCCCACCGGACCCGCGACCATCCCGCCGGCCCCCACCAGCGCCACCGCCGCCCACGGCCCGGGAGCCCACGGACGGGCAGGCGGGTCGCTGCGGCCCGGGTTGCGGCGGACCGGCCACCCAACCAGCAAAACCAGCAGCGGCAGCAGCACCAATCCGCCACCCAGCCCGGCGCGATACGCCGAGTTCGGCGCAAAGGTCAGCGTGATGGTGCCCGACGTCCCCGCCGGCACTATCCAGCCCTGCTGCCACCCGTTGACGGCCACGGGGTCCAGCAGGGTCCCATTGCCGGTGCGCGCCCGCCAACCGCGATTGATGCTTTCCGGCACAACCAGCACCCGCGAGACGGTCGCATCGGGTACCCGTACTTCGCGGTGCGCCGCGCCCCACATTCCAGTGGCTGCGGGAATCGTTGTCGCGCTGGTTAATTGGTCAGCGAGGGGATCCGATAGCTGAACACCGTCGACGCTGAACTGCTCACCGGGACTAATCAGCAGCTCCTGCTGACCGGCCGGTAGCGCGATCGGCTGGCGCTCGCACGGCTGGGCGGCCACCGGCTCGCCGTCCAGCAGCGCGCCCACTGTGGTGGTGATCATGGTGTGCACAAAGCGGCCGGCGATCGCGACGACCGGGCCGTGGCTGCAGTCGACGATGACCTCGCGCGAGCGGTTGCGGGCGGCGTCAGCGGCCGCCACCGGATTGCCGTCGGCGTCGATCACCGTAATCTCGGCCAGCCCCGGTGGTTTCAATTGATCAAACCCCAGCGCAGTACGGTCGATGACGTCGTCCCAGGCGAGCAGGCTGATGATGACGCTGTCGGTCAGCCGCGGTTTCAGCGCCACGATCTGAGCCTCGCCGTCGGTGTCCGCGTTCAGTTCCCGGATCTGTGGGCCGTCGCCGAGATCCACCGCGACCAGGGTCGGATGCGAGGGCACGGCCGACCGGGCGGCGGTGAGCCGCAGTCCGGTCACCTCGGCTGGTCGGGGCAGCGTCAATGTCAGCGTCGGCGGCGTCTTGTGCTGCACAACCCGTTGCGGCGCCGTCCACGCGGTGGCCGGATCACCGTCGGTGACCGCATATGCCGAGCCGGAGACATCGAGGAGATCGGAGTCGCCGCGGGCGCGGGTGGTGTTCGGTTCGGCGATCAGATCGGCCAGTTTGGGGCCCTGCCGGGCCCGCACCCACACCGCGGGAGTGACCGACACCTGCTGCGGCACGCTCAACGTGCGGCTCAGGGTGGTTGGCACTTCCGGGGCCAACGCCATCGACGCCGCGCAGCGCATGTCCTGCGGACCTTCGGCGCAGCCGGGCCGGCCCAGCAGCTCGGAGCCCAGATCCCAACGGGCCACCGCTGAGCCCGGCGGCGGGCCGGGCACTCGGACGGTATGCCGTAGGTCGATGGGGTGGGCGAAGCCGTTGGCGTCGTACTGGGTGATGGACAGATCGGTGATGCCGAACTGCACACCGCCGGACCCGTCGTCGGTGCCGATCGCGGTGACGCGCACCCACGGGGTTTCGCCGTAGGGCAGCGCCGCGGTGAGCGGCTTACCGGCTTCGTCGAACCGCAACGTGGTCGTGCCGTTGACGGTCTCGATCTGGATCCGGCGGACCTGGGCGCCGACCGCGGTCGGGCTGGGCGTCAAGGTGATCACGCTGTTGGTCACCGGATGGTCGAAGTCCACCTGCAGCCATTGGCCCACCGCTGACTGCAGTCCGTTGGACACCCATGCCGTCCCCGGGTCGCCGTCGACTGCGGCGGCCGGAGAGGTCGCCGGCGCGACGTCGGGCAAGGCGGTGGCATCCGACGAGGAGCTCGATGCGGTGAGCCGACCGGCTGTCCAGCCGCCGTAGACAGTTTCCGCGCCCGGCGTGGGATAGTCCGGCACCCGGTTGTGGGTGTGCCGGGCGTCGCCAACGGCCCGGATCGCCGACGAGTGATCATCGACGCGGCCGTAGTCGGTCTCCCGGGCAACCGGAGTGTCGGTGACGGTGACGACGGGCGTCGGCAGGCCGGCACGCTGGGCGTCGGCGGTCATCAGTACCGGTCCCAGTGCCGGCCTCCCGAGCAGGCGACGGCGTTCGTCGAGGCGCAACAGCACCTCGGGGCCGCCGTCGACCCGGGTCAACTGGTCGGTGTCGGCGAAGTAGGGAGCGGCCGGGTCGCCGCCGCCGGACGCGACCCGGTAGATCTCCACGGCCGGGTACCGCGGCCGCAGGCCGCTGTCGCTGATGAACCCCGACACCGGTCCGGGGCCGACCGGCGCGCCGAACTGGGCCACCTTCTGGAGTCGCGCCGACCCCGCGATAGCCCGGTGCACCAGGATCGGGCGGGCCGAACGTGACGTGTCCGGATCCAGGTCGTTGCGCAGCACCACATAGGAAATACCTTGGCGGGCCAGGGTATCGGCGAGGCCGGCCGAGGGGCGGCCGGCCGCGATCAGCCGTTGTACCGAGTCCAGCGCGCGGATGGTTTGCGGCGGGGTCAGCGGAATCGAGTCCCGCACCCCCCACGGGCTGTCGCCGAGCACCTGCAGCGGCTCGTCGTGGCTGGTGCCCCACACCTGAGTGGCGAACGGGGCACCTGGGACCACCAACACGCGGCCCGGCGTCGGCGTACCGGTGTTGTGCTCGGTCAGCCAGTCGGCGGCGTCGTGCCAATACTGAGGTATCGCGCGGAATGCGCCGGGTGGAGTCATCCGACCGGTCCAGGCCAGCGAGGTGGCGACCATCAGCGCGGTCAACACCACGATCCCGGTTGCCATGCGTTTGTCGCGTTCGGGGTGGGCTAGCGCGCGAATCCACGCCGGCGCCGGTGTGCTGCCCGGGAGTGGCACCCGACCCAGCAGCTGGGCCAAACCCAGCACCAGCGGGATCCGGATCAGCGACTCCAGCTTGTGCACGTTGCGCAACGGCGCCCCTCCGGCATCCAAGAAGGCCTGCACCTGGTGCGCCACCGGCGAGCCGAGCCCGCCGGAGTAGCCGACGGCGATCAGCGTCACCCCGACCAGCAGCATCGTCACCAGCCGCCCGCGGGCCGGCATGCCGCGCATGGCGAGGCCGGCCAGACCCGCCGCGGCAACCAGGCAGGTGGCCAGGATCATCACCGACCCGGTGACCAGCGGAGCACCCGCGGTGGCGTCGGGCGCCACGAACGGCGTCCAGCTGTCGGTGCCGCGCAGTACCTCCACCAGCGACGACCATCGCGTGGTGACACCGGAGGATTCGATGAAATCCAAGAACGGCGGGCTGATCCGGGCCATCAGGACCAATGCCACCATCCACCACGACATCGCCAGGATCAGCGCCAGCAGCCACCACGCGGTGTAGCGCCACCACAGCCGGTTGGGCCGATGACATGCCCACCAGATCACCGCCGGCAGGCAGCCGGCCAGCGTCGCGATGGCGTTGACCGCCCCCATCAACGCCACCGCCAGCCCGGCCTGCCCCGCCAGTCGGCGCACTGATCGGCTGGCGCCGCCGCGCAGCGCCAGGATGGTGGGCAACAGCACCCACGGCGCCAACATGATCGGCAGCGTTTCCGAGGATATCGACCCGAGCGTGGTCAGCACCCGCGGCGACAGCGCGAACGCCGCCGCGGCGATCACCCGGGACGCCGGGCTTCCGATGCCCAGCGCCTCGGCCACCCGCAGCAGTCCCCAGAAGCCGACGGTGAGCAGCAGCGCCCACCACAGCCGCTGAGTCACCCAACCGGGCAGCCCCAGCAGGTGGCCGGCCAGGAAAAACGTGCCGTGCGGAAAGAGGTAGCCGTAGGCCTGGTTCTGCGCCTGTCCGAACGGCAGCTCGCTATTCCACAGATCGGTGGCGCGCGCCAGGAAGCGCAGGGGGTTGGCGGTGAGGTCGAGCTTGGTGTCGGGGGAGATCTGCCCGGGCGACTGGGCGAAGGTCAACGCCAGCGCCGCCGCCGCGACCAACCACAACCACCGCCGCGACAGGCCCACCACCGTCAAAGACGCCGCCTCCTGCGAGGCGGTCCGAGTCGAGGTACTCAGCTCAGGTGCGGTTGCCGTACTCAACCCGGTTGAGTACCGAGGACTGCGGGTCGCCGCCGGGCAGCGGCGGCTTGGTGTCCTGCTGCACCATCAAGGTGATCCCGAAGATGGCGGCGGCACCCAGCAGCAGACCGACCACGATGCTGGCTGCAGCTGGCGCAACGAACCGGTTCATCGGGGGCTCCTTGAGAGTGCGGACTGGTGATCGCCGGACCTAGTCGCCCAACCTAGCACTATGGCCGGGCGGGGCGGCGCCGTCGCCGATGCGTCCCGTGACAGCATGGGCCGATGGCTCTCTTACGCGTCTTGGCCACCCTTGCTGCGGTGTCAGCGCTGATCGCGTCATGTGGCACCACTGCAAAGCCGCCGGAGTCTCCGAGCGCATCGTCGCCCGCACCCCGTCAGCCGGCCTGCGGTGAAGGGACGGCCATGCTGACGGCAATGTCGGGCCGCGACAAGCTGGCTCAGTTGCTGATGGTGGGAGTGCGCAATGCCGACGACGCGCGAGCGGTCGTGGCCGACCACCACGTCGGTGGCATCTTCATCGGCAGCTGGACCGAGCTATCGATGTTGACCGATGGTTCACTGCGCGGCATCGCCGGTAGCGCGGGACCGCTGCCGCTGGCAGTCAGCGTCGATGAGGAGGGCGGCCGGGTATCGCGGCTTTCGTCGCTGATCGGATCGGCGCCGTCGGCGCGGATGCTGGCGCAGACCCTCAGTGTCGACGACGTTTACGCGACTGCGCTGGACCGTGGCCACAAGATGCGCGGGCTGGGTATCACCGTCGACTTTGCACCGGTCGTCGATGTCACCGACGCCGCCGACGACACGGTCATCGGCGACCGCTCGTTCGGCGCGGATCCCAAGGTGGTCACCGAATACGCCGGAGCCTATGCCCGCGGCCTGCGTGATGCCGGGCTGCTGCCGGTGCTCAAGCATTTCCCCGGCCACGGACACGGTTCGGGCGACTCACACACCGGCGGTGTGGCCACGCCACCGCTGGACCAGTTGCAGCACGATGACTTAGTGCCCTACCGGACGCTGGTGAGTGCGACGCCGGTCGGGGTGATGATCGGTCATTTGCAGGTTCCCGGCCTGACGAACGACCAGCCGGCCAGCCTGAGCCCGGCGGCTGTGCACTTGCTGCGCACCGGCGACGGCTACGGCGGGCCGCCGTTCGACGGCCCGGTGTTCAGCGACGACCTGTCCAGCATGGCCGCGATCAACGAGCGCTACGGGGTGCCTGAGGCGGTGCTACGCGCGCTGCAGGCGGGCAGCGACATCGCGCTGTGGGTCACCACCGACGAGGTGCCCGCGGTGCTCGACCGGCTGGAGAAGGCGCTGGCCGCAGGGGAGTTGGCGCAGCCGGCGGTGGATGCTTCGGTGCTGCGGATGGCAGCGGTGAAGGGCCGGCCAGCGGGGTGCGGCCGATAGCGGGTGTGCGCTAATCGCACATTGCTTACTCTGGAGTCAGATATCCGGCTGCAGACGAAGGGCAGACGATGGCAGGTGGTACCAAGCGGCTACCGCGTGCCGTCCGCGAACAGCAGATGCTCGACGCCGCCGTCGAGATGTTCTCGATCAACGGCTACCACGAAACCTCGATGGATGCGATCGCAGCCAAAGCAGAGATCTCCAAACCGATGCTGTACCTGTACTACGGCTCGAAGGAAGAACTCTTCGGCGCGTGCCTGAACCGTGAGCTGTCCCGTTTCATCGACGGCGTACGTGAAGACATCGAGCTTCAGCAGAGCCCGAAGGACTTGCTGCGCAACACCATCGTCTCCTTCCTGCGCTACATCGATACGAACCGGTCGTCGTGGATCGTGATGTACACCCAGGCGACCAGCTCGCAGGCGTTTGCTCATACTGTGCGTGAGGGCCGCGAGCGAATCATCGAACTGGTGGCGCGCCTGCTTCGGTCGGGGACCCGAAATCCCGACCCCGGCACCGACTTCGACATGATGGCCGTGGCCCTGGTGGGTGCGGGCGAGGCGGTGGCCACTCGACTGAGCACCGGCGACACCGACGTCGACGAAGCCGCCGGGCTGATGATCAACCTGTTCTGGCGCGGTCTGAAAGGCGCGCCCAGCGACGCGGCCCCCACTGTCACGACTTTCGAGCGTGACTCCATGGCTTCGAGTGTGAACACCGGGCGGGATTCCGGCGACTTTCCCGCCCAGGATTCACACTGAAATCCAACGATGCACAGTCGAACGTCCTACAGCGCCCGTAGCGTGCCGGTGAGGTACGGGTAGCCCTTGGCGATATTGCGCAGACTCAGATCCCAGCCGTCATTGACCTGATCGACGTAGAGCCCGGCCTTGGCGGGCAGTACCAGTGGCTTGCCGAACCGCACCGAATACTTCACCGCGTCGGGCAGGCGGCCCTCGAGGTTGACCAATACCGCTGCCGCGCTGAACATCCCATGTGCAATGACGGTCGGGAACCCGAACAACTTGGCGCCGATGGGATTGGTGTGAATCGGGTTGTGGTCGCCGCCGATGGCGGCGTAGCGGCGAATCTGCCCGGCGTTGATCGGCAAGACAGCATTCGGGGGAGGCAGCTTGGGCTGCTTCTGCGGCGGTGGCTTGGGCTCGTCCGACAGACTGGTGCGCTGCTGATGCAGGAAGGTCGTCACTTGATGCCACGCGGTGTCGTTGCCGACGCTGACATCGGTCACCAGGTCTACCAGCAGACCCTTACGGTGTTCGCGGATGTTTTCTGCGTGCACCGCGATGTCCACGGTATCAGTCACCTTGATCGGCCGGTACTGCGTGATGTGGTTTTCGATGTGAACCGAACCCATTGCGGGAAAAGGAAAGTCGAAGGCGGTCACCAACGACATCATGGTCGGGAAGGTCAGCGCGAACGGGTAGGTCAGCGGCACGTTGTCGCCGTAGATCAGTCCGGTGACCCCGGCGTAAGCGGCGACGTTCGTACGGTCGATGGGCACGTCCTGCACCGTCACCGTCCGGTTGGACAGATGATCGCTGCGCGGTACGAACGGCAACGCCCCGGCTGCGGCGCGGACCAGGTTCTTCAGGCCACTGGGCTGGGTCACCGGTTACGCCCCTAACATTGCTTGGCCGCAGACGCGAATCACGTTGCCCGTCACGGCGTTCGACGCGGGGCTGGCGAAGTAGGCGATGGTCTCGGCCACATCGACCGGCTGGCCGCCTTGATACAGCGAGTTCAGCCGCCGGCCCACCTCGCGGGTGGCCAGCGGAATCGCGGCCGTCATCTGGGTTTCGATGAATCCCGGCGCGACCGCGTTGATCGTGACGCCCTTCTCGGCCAGTTCCGGCGCCAGCGCCTGGGTCAGCCCGATCATGCCCGCTTTGGTCGCGGCGTAATTAGTCTGCCCGCGGTTGCCGGCGATACCGGCCATCGAGGAGAGGCCAATCACCCGGCCGCCTTCGCCGATGCTGCCGTTACCCACCAGCCCTTCGGTAAGACGTTTCGGCGCAAGCAGATTGACAGCGAGGACGGCGTTCCAACGGTCGTCGTCCATGTTGGCCAGCAGCTTGTCGCGAGTGATGCCCGCGTTGTTGACCAGCACGTCGGCCCGCCCGTTGTAGTGCTCACGCAGGTGCTCGGTGATCTTGTCGACGGCGTCGTCGGCGGTGACATCGAGGGTGAGCGCGGTGCCGCCGACCTTGGTGGCAGTCTTTTCGAGTGCTTCGCGGGCGCCTTCGACGTCGATCGCCACCACCCGGGCCCCGTCACGGGCGAATACCTCGGCGATGGTCGCGCCGATACCCCGCGCGGCGCCGGTCACGATCGCGACCTTGCCGTCCAGCGGCCGGTCCCAATCGGCGGGCGGGGTGGAATCCTCGGCGCCGACATGAAACACCTGGCCATCGACATAGGCGGATTTGGCCGACAGGATGAATCGCATCGTCGACTCCAGTCCGGTGGCCGCGGGTTTGGCGTCGGGGGCCAGGTAGACCAGCGCGACGGTGGCTCCCCGGCGCAACTCCTTGCCCAGTGAGCGGGTGAAGCCCTCCAGCGCGCGCTGGGCAATCCGCTCGTCGGTGCTGCCGGCTGCCTCGGGAGTAGTTCCCACCACGACGATGCGGCCGGAGGGACCGACGTTGCGTAGCAGTGGAGTGAAGAATTCATGCAGTGCCGTCAGGCCGGCCGGGCCGGTGATTGCGGTGGCGTCGAAGACCAATCCGCCGAACGAGTCGACCCATCGACCGCCGAGGTTGGCCCCGACCACGTCGTAGTCCTTGTCCAATGCTGCACGTAGCGGTTCGACCACCCGGCCCTCGCCGCCGATCAAGAGCGACCCGGCCAGCGGCGGATCGCTGGCGCGGTAGCGGCGCAGCGGCTCGGGTTGGGGGATGCCGAGTTGTTTGGCCAGAAACGACCCGGGGCCGGAGTTGACGACCTGAGAGAATAGATCCGTGGGGGCCACTGAAGTTGCCTTCCATATCGAGCGTGCCATCTATCGACAACCGTAACGAGACCGAACTTACTCCAGAGTAAGAACCGTGGGTACTATGACCTTAACCGCGGATAACCCCTACTGACGGAGACAAACGTGGCCCCTGCCAATTCCTCTGCAAGTTCCAAGATCGGTGACCAGCCCTCGAAGGCGGCGACGCAGTCCCGGCGGCGTGTCGCTGTGTTGGGCGGCAACCGTATCCCGTTCGGGCGTTCCGACCGCGCGTACGCCGAGGCGTCCAACCAGGACATGTTCACCGCAGCCCTGGCCGGCTTGGTCGACCGGTTCGGCCTGTCCGGTGAGCGGCTGGGCGCGGTGATCGGCGGTGCCGTGCTCAAGCACAGCCGCGACTTCAACCTGATGCGTGAATGCGTGCTGGGGTCGGCGCTGTCGTCCTACACGCCGGCCTTCGACATGCAGCAAGCCTGTGGCACCGGGCTGCAGGCGGCGATCGCGGCAGCCGACGGCATCGCCGCGGGCCGCTACGCGGTTGCCGCCGCCGGCGGGGTGGACACCACGTCCGATGCGCCGATCGGCCTGGGCGACAATTTGCGCCGCACGTTGCTCGGGCTGCGCCGGTCGAAGTCCAATGTGCAGCGGCTGAAGCTGGTGGGCAAACTGCCCGCCAGCCTCGGCGTGGAGATCCCGGTGAACAGCGAACCGCGCACCGGACTGTCGATGGGCGAACACCAGGCCATCACTGCCAAACAGATGGGCATCAAGCGGGTCGACCAGGACGAGTTGGCCGTGGCCAGCCACCGCAACATGGCGGCCGCCTACGACCGGGGCTTCTTCGACGACCTGGTCACGCCATTTCTGGGGCTGTACCGTGACGACAACCTGCGGCCGGACGCGTCGGTGGAGAAGCTGGCCAAGCTCAAGCCGGTGTTCGGCGTCAAAGCCGGCGACGCCACGATGACGGCGGGCAATTCGACGCCCCTGACCGACGGCGCCTCGGTCGCGCTGCTGTCCAGTGAAGAATGGGCTTCCGAACATTCGCTGACACCGTTGGCCTACTTCGTCGACGCCGAGACCGCCGCCGTGGACTACGTCAACGGTGCCGACGGCCTGCTGATGGCGCCGACGTATGCGATACCGCGGCTGTTGGCCCGCAACGGGTTGAGCCTGCAGGACTTCGACTTCTACGAGATCCACGAGGCCTTCGCGTCGGTGGTGCTCGCCCATCTGCAGGCCTTGGAGTCCGAGGAGTACTGCAAGGAACGGCTTGGCCTGGATGCCGCGCTGGGACCGATCGACCGGTCCAAGCTCAATGTCAATGGCTCGTCGCTGGCTGCCGGTCATCCCTTCGCCGCCACCGGCGGACGGATCCTCGCACAGACCGCCAAGCAGCTGGCGGAAAAGAAGGCCGAGCAGAAGGGGAGTGACGGCAAGCCACTGCGCGCCCTGATCTCGATCTGCGCGGCCGGCGGCCAAGGCGTCGCCGCCATTCTGGAGGCTTGATCGGACCGGCGGAGAATTTCCGCCTCAGATTGTTTTGTAACACCGGGCCGCGGGTATGCGACGTGCCGGATAGCTCCGCGTTGTCGTCCGACCCCCCGACCCGATGGCAATGCGGAGCTTCCCTGAATTAACTGGCACGCCGTTGGGATGAGGGGACTTAGCGGCGGTCATTTCAGTTCGGGGTGGCTCGCAGTCGCAAAGTCCCCCGTTTCGTAGCAGCGAAACGGGGGACTGTTGCGTCTTAACGCCTGATCATCAGAAGGCGGCTTCGTCAAGCTCCATGATGTCGTTGTCGATCGTTTCGACCACCTGGCGAGTGCTGGTCAGCAGCGGCAGGAGATTCTTCGCGAAGAACGACGCCACCGCGATCTTGCCCTCGTAGAAGGCCCGATCGCTGTCGCTGGCCCCGGCGTCGAGCGCCTCGACGGCCACCGCGGCCTGACGCAGCAACAACCAGCCGATCACCAAGTCGCCGACGCTCATCAGGAAGCGCACCGAACCCAGGCCCACCCGGTAGATGCTGGAGATGTCCTCCTGCGCGGCCATCAGGTAGCCGGTCAGCGCGGCTGCCATGGCCTGCACGTCGGTCAACGCGGTGGCCAGCAGCGCGCGCTCGGCCTTCAGCCTGCCGTTGCCGGACTCGTTCTTGACGAATTGCTCGATCTGCCCTGCCACGTGGGCCAGCGCCACACCCTTGTCCCGGACGATCTTGCGGAAGAAGAAGTCCTGCGCCTGGATGGCGGTGGTGCCTTCGTACAGCGAATCGATCTTGGCGTCGCGGATGTATTGCTCGATCGGGTAGTCCTGCAGGAAGCCGGACCCACCGAGGGTCTGCAGGCTCTCGGTGAGCTTGGCGTAGGCCTGCTCAGAGCCCACTCCTTTGACCACCGGCAGCATCAGGTCGTTGACCTTGACTGCCAGATCGGCGTCCACATCGTGCACCGCCTTGGCCACCCCGGCGTCCTGGTAGGTCGCGGTGTAGAGGTACAGCGCACGCAGACCCTCGGCGTAGGCCTTCTGGGTCATCAGGGAACGACGCACATCGGGGTGGTGAGTGATCGACACCCGCGGTGCGGTCTTGTCAGTCATCTGGGTCAGATCGGCGCCCTGCACCCGCTCCTTGGCGTACGCCAGCGCGTTCAGGTAACCAGTCGACAGCGTCGCAATGGCCTTGGTGCCGACCATCATCCGCGCCTGCTCGATGACGTCGAACATCTGCGCAATGCCGTTGTGCACCTCGCCGACCAGCCAGCCCTTGGCCGGCACGTCGTGCTGACCGAAGGACAGCTCACAGGTCGCCGAGACCTTCAGGCCCATCTTGTGCTCGACGTTGGTCACGAACACGCCGTTGCGCTCGCCCGGTTCACCCGTCTCCGGGTCGAAGTGGAACTTCGGCACGAAGAACAGCGACAGGCCCTTGGTGCCGGGGCCGGCGCCCTCGGGGCGGGCCAGCACCAGGTGGAAGATGTTCTCGAACAGGTCACCGGAGTCGGCGGAGGTGATGAACCGCTTGACCCCGTCGATGTGCCAGGAGCCGTCGTCCTGCTGCACGGCCTTGGTGCGGGCAGCACCCACATCTGAGCCGGCGTCCGGCTCGGTCAACACCATGGTCGAGCCCCAGCCGCGCTCGGCGGCCAGCACGGCCCACTTCTTCTGCTCCTCGGTGCCCAGGTGGTAGAGGATGTTGGCGAAACCTGCGCCGCCTGCGTACATCCACACCGCCGGGTTGGCGCCCAGCAGGTGCTCGTGCAGCGCCCACATCATCGCCTTGGGCATTGGCATACCGCCCAGTGCCTCGTCGAGTCCAACCCGGTCCCAACCGGCCTCGGTAACCGCGCGCACCGACTTCTTGAACGACTCAGGCAGCGTCACCGTATGCGTTTCCGGGTCGAAGGTGGGCGGATTGCGGTCACCTTCGACGAACGAGTCAGCGACAGGCCCCGCGGCCAACCTGCTGATCTCTTCCAACATCTCACGGGCGGTGTCGGCGTCCAGATCGCTGAAGTCGCCTTCCCCGAACGCCTTGTCCACGCCTAAGACCTCGAAAAGGTTGAATACCTGGTCGCGGACATTGCTCTTGTAGTGGCTCACGTGCTCCTCCTCGATGAGAATGCCACTCGTGGTTGGGTACTAGGGCTAAGTTACCCACCAGTAACAGCGCCAAACTTAACGGTTCGGTAACTGCAACGCAAGCGACTGTGAGCTAAATTTCATAACCTAAGCAACCAACCGGTTGGGCCACACGTTCTCAGCGCTGTGACCTGCGGCGATGGCGGATACGTACGTCGTGTGGCAAGCGTCACCGAGCTTCGCTGGTCGCCCTCCGCGAGCATCTGCACGCCGGCGAAGCCGGTTCTTTGGCGGGCACACAGCACGGATATTTAGGCACCGCCGAGGTCAGCCTGTCCGCCGAGTAGGGTCAGAGTTGCGAAAATCCGTCGATCCGAATGAAGCCCGGTGAACTCTCCCGACAAGCTGACGCCGTCGTCTCTGCGCGAAGCCTTCGGGCATTTCCCGTCCGGCGTCATCGCCATTGCCGCTGAAGTCGGCGGTGTCCGGGAGGGGCTGGCGGCCAGCACCTTTGTCCCGGTGTCGCTGGATCCGCCGTTGGTCTCGTTCTGCGTGCAGAACACGTCGGCGACCTGGCCGAAACTCAAGGATGTGCCATCGCTGGGCATCAGCGTGCTGGGAGAGGCTCACGACGAGGCAGTTCGTACCCTGGCCGCCAAGACTGGCGATAGGTTCGCCGGCCTCGAAACGGTATCCAACGGCAGCGGAGCCGTCTTCATCAAGGGCACCAGCGTCTGGTTGGAAAGCGCCGTCGAGCAACTGGTCGCGGCGGGGGACCACACCATCGTCGTGCTGCGCGTGATCGACGTCCAGGTGGATCCCGCAGTGGCCCCGATCGTGTTTCACCGCAGCGTTTTCCGTCGCCTCGGCGTCTGATTAACCCTCCGGCTTACGGACGTTCGCCGAGCTCGTCGCGGTACTTCTGGATACGTTGCTCAATCTCGGTGGCCTCGTCGTGCCTGCCCTCCTTGTGGGCGATGTCGGCACGCGTGGACAACTCGCGGATCGCGGTTCGAATGTCGTTGGGGCTGGCAGGTTCTCGGATTGCCATCGCTACCGCCTTTCCGGTCGGGCTCTGCAGGGAGTACCCGCGCCGGACGTGAGCTAAAAAGCTCCCGGCTGATTTACCGCCGGAACAGCTTGTTGCCCAGCCAGACCACCGGGTCGTATTTACGACCGGCGACACGCTCCTTCATCGGGATGATGGCGTTGTCGGTGATCTTGATGCCTTCGGGACAGACTTCGGTGCAGCACTTGGTGATGTTGCACAGCCCGAGGCCGGCCTCCTCTTGGGCGAGGTCGCGCCGGTCAGCGGTGTCGAGTGGATGCATTTCCAGCTCGGCGAGGCGGATGAAAAAGCGCGGACCGGCGAACGCCTCCTTGTTTTCTTCGTGGTCGCGAATCACGTGGCAGACGTTTTGGCACAAAAAGCATTCGATGCACTTGCGGAATTCCTGTGAGCGCGCAACGTCGACCTGCGCCATCCGGTATTCGCCGGGCTGCAGATCCTTGGGTGGAGTGAACGACGGGATTTCACGCGCTTTTTCGTAGTTGAACGACACGTCGGTGACCAGGTCGCGGATCACCGGGAACGTCCGCAGTGGTGTCACGGTGACGACCTCGTCCTCGGCGAAGGTCGACATCCGGGTCATGCACATCAGCCGGGGCCGGCCGTTGATCTCCGCCGAACACGATCCGCACTTGCCGGCCTTGCAGTTCCACCGCACCGCGAGGTCGGGCGTCTGGGTCTGCTGCATTCGGTGGATGACGTCGAGGACCACCTCACCCTCATTGACCTCGACGGTGAAGTCTTCCAGGCCGCCGCCGTCGGTGTCGCCGCGCCACACCCGCATGGTGCCGTTGTACGTCATCTAGCTTCTCCGTCCTGGGTGGTCGGCCAGCTCTCCGTCGGTGTAGTACTTCTCCAGCTCGGAGATCTCGAAGAGCTCCAGCAAGTCGGCTCGCATCGGGACCTGCTCCTGGCGGCTGACACTGATGTGCGGAACGTTGACGTGCCCGGCCCCACTGTCGGCCCGGCACACCAACAACGTATTCCGCCAATCGGCTTCCATGGCGGGATGGTCGTCGCGGGTATGGCCGCCGCGGCTCTCGGTGCGCTCCAACGCCGCCCGGGCCACGCATTCGCTGACCATCAGCATGTTGCGCAGGTCGATGGCGAGGTTCCACCCCGGGTTGTACTGGCGGTGTCCTTCGACTTGCACCTTGGTGAACCGGGCCCGAAGGTCCTCCAAGCGCGACAGCGCCTCGGAGATCTCGTCGGACTTGCGGATGATCCCGACCAGCTCGTTCATCGCGTCCTGCAAGTCGATCTGCAGTTTGTACGGATTCTCCGCTGCCGAACCGTCTTCGGGCCCGTCGAACGGCGCCAGCGCCAGCTTCGCCGCGGCGTCGACGGCCTCCTGGGAAACCGCCGGACGGCTGGGGAGGGCCCGCACGTAATCCGCAGCGCCGAGACCGGCGCGCCTGCCGAACACCAGCAGATCCGACAGCGAGTTGCCGCCCAGCCGGTTGGAACCGTGCATTCCGCCGGAGCACTCGCCGGCGGCGAAGAGTCCCGGTACCGTTGCCGCACCGGTGTCCGGGTCGACCTCGATACCGCCCATCACGTAGTGACAGGTCGGCCCGACTTCCATTGGCTCCTTGGTGATGTCGACTCCGGCCAGCTCCATGAACTGGTGATACATCGACGGCAGCCGCCGCTTGATCTCCGCAGGCGTCAGCCGCGACGCGATATCCAGGTAGACCCCGCCGTGCGGAGTGCCGCGGCCGGCCTTGACCTCCGAGTTGATCGCGCGAGCCACCTCGTCGCGGGGCAGCAGGTCAGGGGTGCGACGGGCCGAGTCGTTGTCTTTGAGCCACTGGTCGGCTTCTTGCGCGGTCTCGGCGTACTGCCCTTTGAACACCGGTGGGATGTAGTCGAACATGAAACGAGAGTCTTCCGAATTCTTTAACACACCGCCGTCCCCGCGGACACCCTCGGTGACCAGGATCCCCTTCACGCTGGGCGGCCACACCATGCCCGTCGGGTGGAACTGGACGAACTCCATGTTGATCAGCGTCGCCCCAGCCCGCAGCGCCAGCGCATGGCCGTCGCCGGTGTACTCCCACGAGTTGGAGGTCACCTTGAACGACTTGCCGATGCCGCCGGTGGCCATCACCACCGCGGGGGCCTCGAACAGCACGAACCGGCCGCTCTCCCGCCAGTACCCGAACGCGCCGGCGATCGCGTCGCCGTCCTTGAGCAGCTCGGTGATCGTGCACTCGGCAAACACCTTGATCCGCGCTTCGTAGTCGCCGGATTCGGCGTAATCCTCCTGCTGCAGCGAGACGATCTTCTGCTGCATGGTGCGGATCAATTCGAGGCCGGTGCGGTCACCGACGTGCGCCAGCCGCGCGTAGGTGTGGCCACCGAAGTTGCGCTGGCTGATCTTGCCGTCTTTGGTGCGGTCGAACAGTGCGCCGTAGGTCTCCAATTCCCAGACCCGGTCGGGCGCCTCTTTGGCGTGCAGTTCAGCCATGCGCCAGTTGTTCAGGAACTTCCCGCCGCGCATGGTGTCGCGGTAGTGGACCTGCCAGTTGTCTTTCGGATTGGCGTTGCCCATCGACGCTGCGCAGCCACCTTCGGCCATCACCGTGTGGGCCTTGCCGAACAGGGATTTAGATACCACCGCAACTTTCAGGCCACGCTCGCGTGCCTCGATGACCGCGCGCAGCCCCGCGCCGCCGGCACCGATTACGACGACGTCGTACGCGTGCCGTTCGACCTCAACCATGAAACCTCACTCAACTCTTGCTGATTGTCCCGACTGATTCTGCTTGTCAGTTGCCGATGAATCTCAGGTCGGTAATAGTGCCGCTGGCCACCAGCATGACGTAGAAGTCGGTGAGCGCCAGGCTGGCCAGCGTGATCCACGCGAACTGCATGTGCCTGGTGTTCAGCCTCGTGACCTGGGTCCAGATCCAGTACCGCACCGGGTGCTTGGAGAAGTGCTTGAGCCGTCCGCCGGTGACGTGCCGGCAGGAGTGGCATCCGCCGGTGTAGGCCCACAGCAAGATCACGTTGACCACCAAAATGATGTTGCCCAAACCGAATCCGAACCCGGACGGGGAATGGAAGGCGACGATGGCGTCGTAGGTGTTGAGCAGCGCCAGCAGCGACGCGGCGTAGAAGAAGTAACGGTGGCTGTTCTGAAAGATCAGCGGCAGCCGTGTCTCACCGGTGTATCCGGCGCGCGGCTCGGGCACCGCGCAGCCCGCCGGCGACAACCACACCGAGCGGTAGTAGGCCTTGCGGTAGTAGTAGCAGGTGATGCGGAACGCGAGCAGGAACGGTAATACCAGCATTCCCAGCGGAATCCAGCGGGGGAATTCCGGCAGCCAGACGCCCAGATGGCTGGAGTGCGGGACACATGACTTACTGATGCACGGCGAGTAGAACGGCGTCAGGTAGTGGTATTTGTCCACCCAGTAGGCGCTACCCCAGAACGCCCGGATGGTCGCGTAGATGATGAACGCGGCCAAACCGATGTCGGTCATCAGTGGCGGGAACCACCACTTGTCGGTGCGCAGGTTCGACTGCGGCACGTTGGCGCGGGTGGCTGAGAAGACGCCGGTGGCAGGACGGTTCGCCGTGGGTGCGCTCATCTGATGTGATCCTCTTCGCGTGGGGCTCGTTGGAGAGTACTAAGTCACACAGCTGCACCCGGACCGCGGGGTGGTCAGGACCGACTATGGCCGCCGACACCCTCGTCGTCCACGTCACGCCAGAACTCGGCGTCGTATTGGGTGTCGGGGATGGAGATCTTCTCGCCCGGATGCGGCAGCGGACCGGCCAGTTCCAGTTCGCCGGCGTCGATGTCGAGCAACTCGACATCGTTGAGGATTCGCTCGGCGTCGTTGACAATGCGCCGCATCGCCGGGGTGTCGGCGTATCGCGACCGCAACGACGTCACACACCGGCGCAGGCCACCGATCAGGTCGTGCAATTCGGCGAGTTCAGTAGTGGTCGACAACGGATCTCCCTGGGCCGAGGTGTCATGGATCACAGTACGTGCCTCGATACTATCCACCGCACACAGCCGGCGTGAGACAGGTCACGTCCTCGAGGAGAGGCTCAGCACAGATGCCAGCAGACAGCACACCAGTCGATCGGGCGAACGCGTTACTGGCACTGCACCAGCCCGGCAACCCAGTGATTCTGCCGACGGTGTGGGATGCCTGGTCGGCGCGGCTGGCCACCGAAGCAGGATTCGCTGCGCTGACCATCGGCAGCCATCCCGTCGCCGATTCGGTCGGCAAATCGGACAACGAAGGCATGTCGTTCGACGACCTGCTCGGCCGGGTCGCGCAGATCACCGCTGCGGTGGACGTCCCGGTTTCGGTGGATATCGAGTCGGGTTACGGGCTGTCGTCATCGCGGCTCATCGAAGGGCTGCTCAGTGCGGGTGGGGTGGGCCTGAACATCGAGGACTCCGTACACAGCGAGGGCAAGCGGCTGCGGTCCGCCGGTGAACACGCCGAGCTGGTCGGTGCACTGCGCGCGGCTGCCGATGCGGCCGGGGTGCATGTGGTGATCAACGCCCGCACCGATCTGTTCCTGCGGCAAGACGGTGACGAATCGGATCGCGTCGAGCGGGCGGTGGCGCGGCTGAAAGAGGCCGCGGCGGCCGGTGCCGATGTGCTCTACCCGGTCGGCCGCCATGATCCGGCGACGCTGCGGCGCTTGACTGCTGAGCTGCCGCTTCCGGTCAATGCGATCGCACTGCCCGACCAGGACGATCCGGCATCGTTCGGTCCGCTGGGTGTGGGGCGGATCAGCTTCGGGCCGTTCTTCCAGGCCGCGCTGGGGGCCCGGGCCAAGGAGATCCTGGCCCGCTGGGGTTAGCGCGGCGAACAGACACAGAATCGCATTATTCGATGCTCGAACGTGCGATTCTGCGTCTGCTCGCGCCGTTATTTGGTGATCGCGATGCGCTGCGTGCCGGTTCCCGCGTAAGCACCGGCGACCCGGACGGTCAGTACGCCGGCGTCGTACGAGGCCGAAATCGCCTCGCTGGTGATGTGGGCGGGCAGTTGGAACGACCGGCGGAACGATCCGTAGCGAACCTCCCGCAAGGTGCGGCCGTCCTTCTCCTCGGCGTGCTCGTCGCGGCGCTCGCCGTGGATGACCAACCGACCTGCGTCCAGTTCGACGTTGACGTCCTTCTCGACGTCTACACCGGCCAGCTCCAGGCGGACCACCGCGTCGTCGCCCTCTTTGACGATCTCCGCGGCGGGACTGAAGCCGCCGTCGGTGACTACCGGCTTGAACCAGTCGGAAGCCGCTGCGGGACCGAAGAATTCACGCAGCCAACGGTCGGTGTTCCGGGCCGGACGCGACCACAGTGTGACGTTGCTCATTGTTGTCTCCTCGTCGTGATGCGGCCGACACCGTATCGGCCTGCTATCCGGTAAACATGAGTCACCCACGCTTAAGTTCCACCTGGGCGTTCGCCCTGAGCGAATTCTTCTCACCAGCCTCACAGCGGCCTGTGAGATCAGCGTCACGGAGATGGCACATCGGACGAAACATGTTGGCAATATCGCGTTCCTAGCCTCGTGGCATGGCTCCACTCGAGACCCCGCGCCAGATCGTGGTCGTCGGCCACGGCATGGTGGGGCACCGGTTTGTCGAGGCACTGTGTGCCCGGGATGCCAACGGGGC
Organism: Mycobacterium sp. NGS51; assembly: GCF_059812525.1. Lineage (NCBI taxonomy): Bacteria > Bacillati > Actinomycetota > Actinomycetes > Mycobacteriales > Mycobacteriaceae > Mycobacterium > Mycobacterium sp. NGS51. The sequence goes on along the minus strand of NZ_JCALCV010000028.1, from coordinate 29,812 downwards.
CTGTGAAATCACCGTGCTGGCCGAGGAGCCCGATGCGGCTTACGACCGGGTGGGGCTGACTGCCTACACCGAGCGATGGGACCGGGACCTCCTGGCGCTCCCGGGTAACGACTACGCCGGCGACGAGCGGGTCCGACTGCTGCTGAACACTCGGGTCACCGAGATCGACCGGACCGCCAAATCGGTGCTGACCGCGGATGGCCAGCGGTATGGCTACGACACCCTGGTGTTGGCGACGGGCTCCTACCCGTTCGTCCCGCCAGTTCCGGGTCATGACCTGCCCGGTTGCCACGTTTATCGCACGCTCGACGACCTCGACGGCATCCGCGCCGATGTCCAGCGCACGCTGGACGCGGGCAACGTCAGCGCCGGTGTGGTGATCGGTGGCGGGCTACTGGGGCTCGAAGCCGCCAATGCCCTGCGTCAGTTCGGCCTGCAGACGCATGTCGTCGAGATGGCGCCGCGGTTGATGGCACAGCAGATCGACGAGGCCGGTGGCGCGCTGCTGGCAAGGATGATCACCGAGCTGGGCCTGGCGGTGCACGTCGACATGTCCACGGATTCGATTGAAACCGTTGAGCATTCGCAGGGCCCGCCGTCGGTGCGAGTGCACCTGTCGGACGGTGGCGTCATCGACGCCGGATTGGTGATTTTCGCCGCGGGTATCCGACCGCGCGACGAGTTGGCTGCTGCGGCGGGCCTGGCGATCGCGGGCCGGGGCGGTGTGCTCACCGACTTGTCTTGTCGGACAACCGACCCCGACGTGTACGCGGTAGGCGAGGTGGCCGCCATCGAAGGCCGCTGTTATGGGTTGGTCGGCCCGGGTTACGCCAGCGCCGAAGTCGTCGCCGACCGGTTGCTGGACGGCGCGGCCGAGTTCGGTGAGGCCGACATGTCGACCAAGCTGAAACTGCTCGGCGTCGACGTTGCCAGCTTCGGCGACGCGATGGGCACCACCGAGAACTGCCTTCAGGTCGTGGTCAACGACGCGGTCAAGCAGACCTACGCCAAGGTGGTGCTGTCCGACGACGCCAAAACGCTGTTGGGCGGCATCCTGGTCGGCGATGCCTCCTCGTATGGCGTGCTGCGGCCGATGGTCGGTTCGGAGCTGCCCGGTGATCCGCTGGCGTTGATTTCACCGCAATCCGGTGATGGGGCAGCGGTGTTGGGGGTCGGCGCGCTGCCCGGCTCGGCCCAGATCTGCTCGTGCAACAACGTCAGCAAGGCCCAACTGACCGACGCGATCGCCGCCGGCTGCACCGACGTGGCGGGTCTGAAATCATGCACCGGCGCCGGCACCTCGTGCGGCTCCTGCGTGCCGCTACTCAAGCAGCTCTTGGAAGCCGAGGGTGTCGAGCAGTCCAAGGCGTTGTGCGAGCACTTCAGCCAGTCACGTGCCGAGCTGTTCGAGATCGTCAGCGCCACCTCGATCCGCACCTTCTCGGCGTTGCTGGACCGCTTCGGCACCGGAAAGGGCTGCGACATCTGCAAACCCGTTGTCGCATCGATCCTGGCGTCAACCGGCTCGGAGCACATCCTCGACGGCGAGCAGGCGTCCCTGCAGGACTCCAACGACCATTTCCTGGCCAACATTCAGCGCAACGGCAGCTACTCGGTGGTGCCGCGGGTTCCCGGCGGCGACATCAAACCCGAACACCTGATTCTTATCGGCCAGATCGCCCAGGACTTCGGTCTGTACACCAAGATCACCGGCGGTCAGCGCATCGATATGTTCGGCGCCCGCGTCGATCAACTGCCGGCGATCTGGAAGCGGCTGGTCGATGCAGGAATGGAATCGGGGCACGCCTACGGCAAGGCGGTGCGCACGGTGAAAAGCTGCGTCGGCAGCGACTGGTGCCGCTATGGCCAACAGGATTCGGTCCAACTGGCCATCGACTTGGAGATGCGCTACCGCGGACTGCGGGCACCGCACAAGATCAAGTTGGGCGTCTCGGGCTGCGCGCGGGAGTGCGCCGAGGCGCGCGGCAAGGACGTCGGCGTGATCGCGACCGAAAAGGGCTGGAACCTCTACGTCGGCGGCAACGGCGGTATGACACCCAAACATGCCCAGCTGTTGGCCAGCGACCTCGACGAAAAGACGCTGGTCCGCTACATCGACCGGTTCCTGATGTTCTACATCCGCACCGCCGACCGGTTACAGCGTACGGCGCCGTGGATCGAGTCGATCGAAGGCGGACTGGATCACGTGCGCAGCGTGGTGTGCGACGACTCGCTGGGCCTGGCCGACGAGTTGGAGGCCGCGATGGAGCGGCACGTGGCCACCTACCAGTGTGAGTGGAAGGGCGTGCTGGAGGATCCCGACAAGCTGTCGCGGTTCGTGTCCTTCGTCAACGCTCCCGGCGCCGTCGACGCCACCGTGACATTCACCGAACACGCCGGCCGCAAGGTACCGGTACCGGTCCGCAACGACAGCTCAGTTTCCATCGGTATGCCCTCGATGCCGCGGGCGTGAATAACCAAGGCACCAAGGAGTTCTCATGACATTACTGGACGACATCACCCCCCTGTCGAACTTCGATGACCAGACCTGGACGGCGGCCTGCGCCTACGACTACCTCATTCCCGGCCGCGGTGTCGGCGTGCTGCTCGACGATGGATCGCAAGTGGCGCTGTTCCGGCTCGACGACGGCTCGCTGCATGCCATCGGCAACATCGACCCGTTCTCGGGCGCCGCGGTGCTGTCTCGCGGTATCGCCGGGGATCGGGACGGGCAGCCGGTTGTGCAATCACCGATTGCCAAGCAGGCCTTTGCTTTTGATCACGGCCGCTGCCTTGACGATCCCGCTGTCGCGGTGCCCGTCTACCCGACGCGAGTGGTGGACGGTGTCGTGCAGGTGGGCCGCGGTAAGTCTGCCGGTCAAGCAGCCACGCACATCGCGGCCGCCTGAAATCGGCCGGCGATCAGCCGCACCAACGCCGGGTGGGTACCCAGCGGCTCGGTGACCAGATCGGCGCCGCTGCGTCGCAACCGTCCCTGGAAAAGGCCATCGGCCAACAGATAGGACGCCACCACAACCCGACGCGAGGACCGGGCACGCGCCCTGGCCACGGCACCGGTGATGCTGCGCTCGGTGGCAGCCAACGCCGGTTCCACGGGTGAGTCGATCAGCGCGGACACCATCGCCGCGGTGGTACGCAGATCGCTATGGGCCGCGGGATCCGATGTGCCGGCCGCCGCCAGGATCACCGAATCGCCTGAACGCCAACCGATGCGAACCAATTGGCGGGCAACGATCGCTGCCACGTCAGGGCTCGGTCCCAGCGCCGGCGTGACGGTGACGTCGGGGTGTCCGCTGGCCGCGACATGCGCGGGCAGATCGGTGCGAACGTGATATCCGCGAGACAAGAACGCAGGCACCACGATCGCGGGGTCGGTGGCCGCCGCCGCGTCGGACAGCAATGCGCTCGGCGAGGGTCCCAGCACGTCGACGAATCCCACCTGCACGGTTTGGCCCACGACCGCGCTCACCTGCTCGGCAAGGCCGCCGACGATGGCGATCCCTGCCGATCTGCGGGTGCCATGCGCCACCAAGATCAGGCTCATGCCACTCCCGACTGTTCGTCGATGGCGAGCCGGTACCCACGTTTGACCACCGTTGCCACGATGCTCTTGTCGCCCAGCGCCGTTCGCAACCGAAGGACCGCCGTATCGACGGCATGGGTGTCGGAGCCGTTGCCGGGAAGAGCCCGCAACAGTGCGGCGCGGGCGACGACGTCTCCGGGCCGTTGAGCCAACACCCGCAAGGTGGCCATTCCCGCCGGGGAGAGTGATTTGATGGTCCCGTCGACCACCACACAGGAGCCGCGGATCTCGATCAGATGACCGGCGGCGCGCACGATGCGGGATCGTCGTGACGGCAACTCGTCGGCGATATGGCGGGCCAGCGCCGCCAGCCGCATTCGTTTCGGCGCCGAGGTCGGAATACCGGCCGCCAGTAGCGGTTGGGACGTCACCGGGCCGACGCACATCGCGTGCACGTCGGCGCCCAACGCGGCGAGCAACTGGTCGCCGATGCCCAGCTGGCGAGCCCGCAGTAGTGTCGCCGCCGCGGCCGGCGCCGAGGTGAAGCTGACGGCGTCAACCTGGCGTTGGGCGATCAGGGTCACCAGCTGGTCGAACCCCCCTGCCGGTGCCGGCAGCCAGCGATACACCCGCACCGGCACCACCTCGGCGCCCGCAGCGCGCAGCTCATCAACGAACTCCGGGAACGGATCCCAGTGGTCGCTGGCGCCGTGCAGCTGCAACGCGACCCGCTGTCCGTGTACACCGCCGCCGAGCAGGTACTGCAGCACCTCGCGCGACGACTCAGATCCAGGGCTCCACTCCTCATACAGGCCGGCTCCGCGCAACGCGCCGGTCGCTTTCGGTCCGCGCGACACGATCCGGGCGTCTCTCAGCACTGCGGTCAACTTGGTCGCCAGCCGCCAACCGTCGGCGGCGGCCAGCCAGCCGCGCAGGCCGATGCCGGTGGTAGCGACCAGGATGTCTGGCGGACGGGCGATCAGAGCTTCGGTGTGACGGCGCAGCTCGTCGTCGTCGAACAGGCCGACTTTGGTGATGGCCGGGGCGCTGTAGACCGTGGCACCGGAGCGGCGCAGCAGCGCACACAGCTCGTCGGCACGGTGCGCGGACGTCACCGCGACCCGGTAGCCGACCAGCGGCGGCGAGTCTGGCTGGTCCATATGAAGTGTGTATGCCTGATAGATTGCCGCCGCATTACCTGGCAATTTCCGCCGAGTTGCCCCGTCGTCACACCGGCGGGGTAATCGGTCACACGCGGGCGCGCGCCGGCTCGCTTTCCGCGTCGGGCACGGCGGTGGCCGAAACAGGAGGGCGCACGTACATGGCCCAGGTCAGCAACGAAGCGACAAGGTAGAAGATCAGGAAAATCCAGAACGCCGAGGTCTCGGTGCCGGTGCTCTCGTAGGACTGCCGTAACGCCAGGTTGATCGCCACACCACCGAGTGCTCCGACGGCTCCCGCGAACCCGATCAACGCCCCCGACATCGCGCGGGACCAGTGCCGGCGCTCGGCTTCATTGACGTCCAGCGCACGACTGCGCGCCTCGAAGATCGACGGGATCATCTTGAATACCGACCCGTTGCCGACCCCCGACAGGATGAACAGCGCAATGAACCCGATGACGTATCCGACCAGCGTTGCGCCCGGTGCAGAGCCGTGACTGTATTCGTCGTAGCTGCTGACGCCGACCAATAGCCCGGTAGCCAGGATCATCCCGCCGAACACCGCCAGCGTGATACGACTTCCTCCGATGCGGTCGGCCAACCGGCCGCCGTAGATTCGCGAGAGTGATCCCAATAGTGGCCCCAGGAAGGCGATTTGGGCGACGTGCAGCGATGCTTGCGCGGCAGTCTGTCCGCTGGTCATGAAGTTGATGTAGAGCACCCGGCCGAACGCGAACGAGAATCCGATGAACGACCCGAACGTACCGATGTAGAGCAGTGAGATCACCCAGGTGTGCCGCACGAACAGGATCGACCGCAAATTGCCGACCTCGATGCTGTGGTCCAAATTGTCCATGAACACCGCCGCCGCGATGCCGACAATCGCCAGCAGCACAAGATAAAACGCGCACACCCAGTAGGGCTGCCGGCTGCCCGCGGTGGCCAGTACCAGCAGTCCCACCAGCTGAACGACCGCCACCCCCAGGTTGCCGCCGCCGGCGTTGACCGCCAACGCCCAGCCCTTGAGCCGCTGGGGATAAAAAGCATTGACGTTGGCCAGCGAGGCGGAATAATTGCCGCCGCCCAAACCGGTGGCCGCGGCACACAACACGTACGGCCACAACGGCAGTCCGGGATTGGCCAGCAGCACGATCGTTCCCACGGTGGGCACCAGCAGCACCAGCGCCGAGAACGTCGTCCAGTTGCGGCCACCGAATTTCGCGATACCCAATGTGTAGGGGATGCGTACGCACCCTCCGACCAACGTTGCGATTGCGCCGAGCAGCAGTTTGTCGCTCGGCGAAAAGCCGTAGACCGATTCCGGCATGAACAGCACCATCACCGACCACAATGACCAGATCGAAAACGCGACGTGGTCGCCGGCCACCGTGCAAATCAGGTTACGTCGAGCGATGGCTTTGTTGCCGGCCTCCCAGGCGACGGTGTCCTCGGGATTCCAGTCGGAGATGCGATGCGAGCGGGCCATGCAGACATAACCTTTCGGCTTTCAGGTGCGCCAACACCGTTGCACTGGCAGAGTGGTCGGCGCCCTACGGCCCCGAGTTATCCCGAGCCGCAAGTTATTTCGCTTGCTGTGCGGTAGCTGTGCGGGTACAGGTGCCGCTATCGAGGCATACAACGCTGTATTCGGCAATCACACATGAGGATTCGAACCGGGTCAAGTCAGATCCGGGCATTCCGGCTTAAGATTGTGTTCCGGTTAGCTGAAAGGACGCTGCAAAGATTGTTAAATCATTGTTTCGCAGTTAGGTTGCGCCACAATAGGCTTCGTCTATAACAGTCAAAACCGCCTTGCGACGCAGGAAATGTGCGGTCGATCACAGCGGCCGCGGCCGGTCACCAAACGTCGCCGTCGCGCCAATCGCAGGTCAACTCCGCGGAGGTGTCCACCGTGGCCGCGACCGGAAGCACGAACACCGAGCCGTCGTCGTCCGGGGTGCGCAGCGTCCCGGCGGGAGCCAGCACCGACGTCTGCCCGCACCACGGCAGCCAGCCGCGCACGACGAAGAGTCGCCGTCCGCGCTCGGAAGCGCTCAGCGCACCAATGTGGTAGCCGCCGCGGATGACCTGCTCGCAAGCGTCGAGCACCGCGATCGCCAGTCCTTGGCCGCGCCACTCCTCGGCCACCGCCACAGCTTCGATGTAGCCGCAGCGCAGCGCGCTGCCGCGGTGAATGAGCCGCCGCTGGACCACTGCAGCATGGGCGATGATCACGCCACGATGCCAGATCAGGGCATGCATCCCGCCTAGCGCGTGGTCCCAGTCGCAGTCGGTGAAACCGCCGCCGAACGCGTCGATGACCATCTGGCGAGCGCTGTGCCGGGTCTCGCAATCGAGATCGGCGGTGTGGACCAGGCGAGCGGTGTGGACCTGGGTGTACACACCTACCGGTTTACCAGGCTGACTGGCTCGCGGCAGCAGCAGTCAGCGGCGTCCGCGGCCGCGACCAGTGCAACCGCACATACTGGCCGGGCCGCACCTGGGCAACCTTGTCGATGTCGTCCTCGGCGAGCACGCCGATCACCGGGTAGCCGCCGGTGATCGGATGATCCGGCCCCAAGATGACCGGCAAACCGTTGGGCGGCACCTGAATTGCGCCGCGAGCCGCTCCTTCGCTGGGCAACTGTCGGTCCGGCCAGCGGTACTGCATCGGACGGCCCTCCAGCCGCATCCCCACCCTGTCGCTGCGGTCGGAGACCATCCAGATGGTGCGCACGAGCGCATCGGGATCGGCGAGCCACTCGTCGCGCGGGCCCGGCACCACCAGCAGTTCCACCAGGTGCTCGTCGATCGCCGCTACCGGGGCCTGATCGAGTTCGGGATAGTCATCGGTGCGCTCGCCGATCGGCAGCACGTCGCCAGGCTGCAGCGGCAGCGGGCCGATTCCCGACATCACGTCGTAACTCCGCGAGCCGAGCACCGGTGTCACGTCGATACCGCCGCGCACTCCCAGATAACTGCGCAAGCCCGCCAACGGGGCACCCAGCGAAATCACGTCCCCGTCGCGGACATGCTGAACACTGTTGGTGCCGAACACGATTCCATTGACGGCTGGGTCCGTGTCGGCACCGGTCACGACGACGTCGACGTCACCGCCGCGGACTCGAGCCGAGAGGCCGCCGAAGGTCACTTCGATGGTGGCGCGGTCGTCGGGGTTGGCCACCAGCCGGTTGGCCAGCGTGTGCGAACCGCGATCCGCCGCTCCCGACCGGGTGACTCCGAGGTGAGCCAGACCGACCCGTCCGAGGTCCTGGACGAGTGCCAGCGGCCCGGTGCGCAGGATTTCCAGCGTGGTCATCGGTGCTCTCCTAGCCGGCTCGAAATTGAACCCACTTGCCCGGCGTGAGCAGCGCCGGGTCGGGCCGGTCGATATCCCACAGGACCGCAGTGGTGTGGCCGATCAGCTGCCAACCGCCGGGGGAGCGCCGCGGATAGATTCCGCTGAACTCTCCGGCCAGGCCCACCGCACCGGCCGGCACCGATTGCCGCGGCTCCGAGCGCCGCGGCACCGCCAGCCGCGGGTCGCCGCCGACGAGGTAGGCGAATCCCGGAGAGAATCCGCCGAATCCGACCTGCCAGGGCGTGGAGGTGTGGGCGTTGATGACCTGTGCGGTGCTCAGCCCGGTGCGGTCGGCAACCTCGGCAAGATCGGCACCGTCGTAGACGACGTCGATCACCACGTCGACGTGTCCGTCGGGCGGGGCAGTCTGCGCCGCCTCGGATGTCACCTGCAGGCGGCGTAACCGGTGCCGGGTGACGCCCTGATAGCGCGGCCCGTCGAGTTTGACCAAAATCGTGCGGGACGCGGCGACGATGTCGAGCACACCGGGCAGCGCCGCCTCGCGCAGGGCAGCTGTCCACGCCAAGACCTCGGCGCTGCTGTCGAATTGCAAAAGCAGTGCCTGATCACCGTAATCCAGAACGGTGTCGGTTACCTTCAGGTCCATTGCCACGCTCATTACTCGACGGTAACCTCGGCTTCCGGCGGCTGCCAGTAATTGTGGTGCTCTGCCAGAGGTGCCTTAGCGAACGCTCAGAGGGCCGCTGTTTTCGGCGAGCTCAGCCCAGGATTTTGGTGATCAGCGACGGCAGCTGGTCGGCCACCACCGGGTAGCTCAGGGGTGAGGCGAAGGTAAGCGCCCCGGCTAGGTCCTTGGTGGTGAAGACACTGCGCGGCCGAAGGTCCGCCACGCCCGGATCGGCCAGCAGCACCCGCTGGTCGTCTTCGCTGTCCGTTGTCCAGATCAGCACGTCGGTGGCGTCGAGCGCTGACTTGACCTTGTCGCGGGGAATGAACGCCCGCTGCTGATCGACGGCGAACTGGCTGATGCCCTCGGCGACCACCAGACCCATCCGGGTCAGAAACTCGGTGCGCCAGCCCGCCATCGTCGCCACCACATTGTCCTGGTAGAACGTGCCCTGCAGCAGCAGCGCCTTCTTGTCCTTGAATTGCGGATGCTGCTCACCGATCGTGGTGAACTTCTGGTCGACGCCGTCGACCAGCGACTTCATCTGATCGGACTGGAAAACCGCTTGGCCGATCGCGGTCGCCTGGTCCTTCCACGGCTCGAAGAACGCGTCGCCGCCGGACTGCGGGAGGGTCGGGGCGATCGCGGCCAGCTTCTGGTAGGTGTCGGCGTCTACTCCGGCGTTGGTGGCCACGATCAAATCGGGTTTCAGGCCGGCGATCTGGTCGACCTGAATTCCGTTGTCCAGGTTCAAGACAACGGGTTTGGCGTCGCCGAGTTTCGGCTGCGCCCACGGCCACACCGCGAACGGCTGATCGCCGAACCAGTTGGTCACCGCGATCGGCACGATCCCCACCGCGAGCAGATCGTCTTGCCCGGTGAAGCCGGCGCTGACCACCCGCGTGGGTGGCGCGGGGATTGTCGTCTCGCCGAACGCGTGTGGAATCGTTACCGCGCCGCCGCCCGGGGCGCCGGCGGTGGTCTTGTGCGACGAGCAGGCGGCCGTGGCGAGCAGTCCGGCCCCGCCGGCAAGACCCAGGAATGCGCGCCGGTTCCATCGTCGGTCCATCGCGTCAGTCCTCCGCCGCCTGCATCCAGCGATTGTCGCGTATGTACCGCGGTGGTGGGCCGTTAACGGCTGGGCCAAGGGCTGTAGTCGGCGATCAGCTCCTCCTGCGGCGGCCGTTGATCGGCCGGCACGTGCTGCAGGTTGATCCGGATTCGGTACCAGATCGAACTCGGTCCGCGCATGCCGTCGACGAGCACATCGACCGGCTGGAGTCGCTGGGCCACGTCGGGATAGCGGTCACGCCAGGTGTCCAGCGCAGCCATCGCCTCGTCCTTGGTCTTGGTGCGGGCGATCTCGATCAGCGGCATCGTCGAGGCCCGCCGGCCGTCCCGGGTCTTGTGCGCCCCTTTCGGTGCCTTCTCGGCGGGGCCGAGCTCCTCGGCCAGCGCGAGCAGCCGGTCCAGCGTTCCGGTGGCGTCGTCCATCCCCGCCCACGGGTCGCCGATGTCGGCGAACCGATCCGGCACGGTCGCCATCGTGAACGCCGCCGGGTCGCAGTCCGCGGCCTCATCCCAGCGCAGCGGCGTGGACACCCGGGCATCCGGCGTGGCCCGCACCGAATACGCCGAGGCGACCGTGCGGTCTTTGGCGTTCTGATTGAAGTCGACGAACACGCCCTGACGTTCTTCCTTCCACCACCGGCTGGTCGCCAGGTCAGGCGCGCGGCGCTCGACCTCGCGTGCCACCGTCTGGGCGGCCAGCCGGACCTGCCGGAACGGCCAGTCCGGCGCGATGCGCGCATAGATGTGGATGCCGCGCGACCCTGATGTCTTCGGCCACGGGGTCAGGCCGTAGTCCTCGAGCACTTCTCGTGCGACGGCGGCGACATCCACGATCTGCGGCCATCCCACGCCGGGCATCGGGTCCAGGTCGACGCGCAGCTCGTCGGGATGGTCGAGATCGCCAGCGAGCACCGGGTGCGGGTTGAGGTCGACGCAGCCCAGATTGATCGCCCACACCAGGCCGGCGGCGTCATCGATGACGGCCTCCTTGGCCGAAGTTCCCGACGCATAGCGCAGTTCGGCCACCCCGATCCAGTCCGGCCGTTTCGTGGGCGCCCGCTTCTGGAAGATGGCTTCCTGCTCGATGCCCTTGACGAAGCGTTTGAGGATCATCGGACGTCCGGCCACGCCCCGCAGCGCGCCCTCGGCGACGGCGAGGTAGTAGCGGATCAGGTCGAGCTTGGTGTAGCCGTGTTCTGGGAATACCACCTTGTCGGGGTGGGTGATCTCAACGTGGCGGCCGCCCACTTCCAATGACAGCGGACGGACCATGCACTTCATCGTAATTTGCCCGTCGCGGTGCGACCTGGCTCACATATGGTGGGGCTATGCCTAACCTTCCTGACCCGTTCGGGGCCACGGCCAAAGTCCAGCAATACGCCGAGCGCGGCCTGGCCGAACTGCACTATGTGCGCAAAATCTTCGAAGCAGGCGGGTTCCCGATCGAGCGGCCACAGAACGTGGCGGCGATGGCGAACGACATCCGCAAGTGGGGCGAGATCGGCATGCTGCCCGCGCTGCACGCGCGCCGCACCCCGGACAAGGTGGCGATCATCGACGACGAGGGCGAGTTCACCTGGAAGGAACTCGACGACGCCGCCAACGCCGTGGCCCACGGGCTGCTGGACAAAGGTGTCAAGGGCGGCGACGGCGTCGCCATCCTGGCACGCAACAGCCGCTGGTTTGCCATCGCGGAGTTCGGTTGCGCGCGGGTCGGAGCCCGCATCATCCTGCTCAACAGCTCGTTTTCCGGCCCGCAGATCAAGGAAGTGTCCGAGCGCGAAGACGCCAAACTGATCATCTACGACGACGAATACGCCAAGGACGTCAGCAAGGCCGAGCCGCCGCTGGGCAAGCTGCGCGCTCTGGGCACCAACCCCGACTCGGACGAGCCGTCGGGCAGCGAGGACGAGACGCTTGCCGACCTGATCGAAGGCAGCAGCGGCGAGCCCGCGCCCAAGGCCGGCAAGCACTCCTCGATCATCATTCTGACCAGCGGCACCACCGGCACCCCGAAGGGCGCGAACCGCAGCACCCCGCCGACGCTCGCGCCGATCGGCGGCATCTTGTCGCACGTGCCGTTCAAGGCCGGCGAGGTGACATCGCTGCCGGCGCCGATGTTCCACGCGCTGGGCTTCCTGCACGCCACGATCGGGACATTCCTGGGATCGACGCTGGTGCTGCACCGCAAGTTCAAGCCGGCGGTGGTGCTGGAAGACGTCGAGAAGCACAACGTATCGGCGATCGTCGTCGTCCCGGTGATGTTGTCGCGGATGCTCGAGGCCGTGGAGAAGATGGACAAGAAGCCCGATCTGTCCAGCTTGCGGATCGTGTTCATCTCCGGCTCGGCGCTGGGCGCCGACTTGGCCGAGCGTGCGCTCAAGGACCTCGGGCCCGTCGTCTACAACATGTACGGCTCGACTGAGATCGCGTTCGCCACCATCGCGGGACCGGACCATCTGGAATTCAATTCGTCGACGGTGGGGCCGGTTGTCAAAGGCGTCAAGGTCAAGATTTACGACGACAATGGCAAGGAGTTGCCGCAGGGCGAGGTCGGGCGGATCTTCGTGGGCAACGCCTTCCCGTTCGAGGGCTATACCGGCGGCGGCAACAAGCAGATCATCGATGGGCTGCTGTCATCCGGGGACGTCGGTTATTTCGACGAGCACAACCTGCTCTTCATCAGCGGTCGCGACGACGAGATGATCGTCTCCGGCGGCGAAAACGTCTTCCCCGCCGAAGTCGAGGATTGCATCACCGGCCATCCCGACGTCACGGAGGCCACCGCGATCGGCGTCGAGGACAAGGAGTGGGGCCACCGGCTGCGCGCCTTCGTCGTGAAGAAGGAGGGCGCCGACGTCGACGAGGACACCATCAAGAAGTACGTGAAAGACCAGCTGGCCCGCTACAAGGTGCCGCGCGAAGTGGTCTTCCTCGACGAGCTGCCCCGTAACCCAACCGGCAAGATCCTCAAGCGCGAGCTGCGCGAGATGGACGTCTAGCCGGGTCACCTTTGGCGCGAGCGTGCGTGCCCCCGGTCGACACGCCGGGTGAAATCCCGTTTCTGCGCACGCTCGTGATAGGAGCCTAGCCGTCGAAACCCGTTGCGCCGTCAAGTTGTTCGCGCACAATATCCAGTTGCCCAGTGTGACGTGCCGTCTCTTCGATCATGTGCACGTAGATCCAGCGCAGTGACACCTGCCCGAGCCGGACATGCGGCACCGCGTGATCCAGCGGATAGCGCGCCGCTATCCGTCGTGACTCGTCGCATTGCGTTCGGTATTCCGCGATCAACGTGGCCAATGATTCCTGAGGAAGAAACTCGAATTCCCAAGCACGGTCATGTGTGCGGCGGTTGTCGCTGATTCGCTCCTCAAGCAGCTGATCGAACCAGCCGTATTCCGCCCAGCGCAGGTGCTTGACCAGCCCGCCCACCGTCGTCGGCGAGGAAACCAGGCGGCGACGGGCGTCGGTGTCAGACAGGCCGGAAGCCTTGCGCACCACGATGTCTCGGTAGTCGTCAAGGAACGACTCCAGGGTTTCGCGCTCGCCGCCATCCGCGCGGTCGCGGCGAGTGGGCGGCTCTTCGGTCATGCCGGCGAACTTAGCAGGGATCAGGACGCTGGCGCGCGACGGGATTTCGGCTCCGCGCGAGCGTGCGCAGAAACGGTGAAAACCTCGGCGTGTCAACCGGGGACACGCACGCTCGGCCCAGAGGGGAGGGGCGCAGCAAGGGGACACGCACGCTCGCGCCGAGAAGTAAGCCTTACGGGTCGCGGGGGAGCCCCAGCAGGCGCTCGGCGATGATATTGAGCTGCACCTCCGACGTGCCGCCGTAGATCGTGGTGGCTCGGCTGGCCAGCAGGTATTCGGCCCACTTGCCGGGCAGCTGCTCCGGGTCGCCGATCGCGGCGTCGGCGCCGAAGGTGGACACCGCGAACTCGGCATAGCCCTGGCCGGTGCGCATCGACAGCAGCTTGGAGATGGCCGCCGAGGGCATCGCGTCGCCCCCGGCCAGCGTCAGCAGCGTCGAGCGCATGTTGAGCAGCTTGGCGGCGTGCCCCTCGGCGATCAACTGGCCCGCCCGGTTCTGCGCGACCTGGTCGAACTGACCGTCGCGAACGAAATCGACCAACTGGTCGAGGTTGGCCAAGAACGGCGCCTCGCTGCCGCCGATCGAAACCCGTTCTGCGGTCAGAGTATTGCGACTCACCTCCCAGCCGCGGTCGACCTCGCCGAGCACCAACTCGTCCGGCACAAACACATCGTCGATGAACACCGTGTTGAACATCGCGCCGCCGGTGAGCTCGCGAAGCGGTTTGACCTCCACGCCTTCACTGTTCATGTCCAGCAGGAAGTAGGTGATCCCATTGTGTTTCGGAACGTCGGGGTCGGTCCTGGCCAGCAACGCCCCCCACTGCGAGAACTGCGCAGCGGTGGTCCAGATCTTCTGGCCGGTGATGCGCCAGCCGCCGTCGGCCCGAGTTGCCTTGGTGGTCAGCCCGGCCAGGTCAGAACCGGCACCGGGCTCGGAAAATAGCTGACACCAGATCATTTCGCCGCGGAAGGTCGGCGGCAGGAACCGGAGCTTCTGCTCCTCGGTGCCGAACGCGACGATCGACGGGACGATCCACGACGCGATACCGATCTGTGGCCGCTTGACCCGGCCGGTGCTGAACTCCTGGGCCACGATGATCTGCTCGACCGGGCTGGACGCGCGGCCCCACGGCGTCGGCAGATACGGCAGCACCCATCCGCCTTCGGCGATCGCGGCGTTGCGTTCCTCGCGCGGGATCGCCTTGAGCGCAGCCACCTCGTCCCGGATTTCAGCTCGCAGTTTCTCGGTGTCGGGATCCAGGTCGATGTCGACTTTGCGCATACCGGTGCCGGTGGCGGTGTCGACCACCCGCTGCGGGTAGTCGGAGGTGCGGCCGAAGGATGCGGCCAGCATCAACGCGCGCCGGTAGTAGACGTTGGTGTCGTGTTCCCAGGTGAAGCCGATGCCGCCATGCACCTGAATGCAATCCTGCGTACAGTGCTGGGCGGCGGCAGGCGCCAGCGTCGCCGCCACCGCGGCGGCGAACTCGACCGCGGATGCTTGCACATCCCAATTGTTTTGGCGTGCTTCGTCGATCGCGCGGGCGGCGTCCCAGACGGCGGCGGTGGCCCGCTCGGTGTCGGCGATCATCTCGGCACACTTGTGTTTGATGGCCTGGAATTGACCGATCGGCCTGCCGAACTGTTCGCGGATCTTGGCGTACTCCGACGCCGTGTCGGTGGCCCACCGCGCGACCCCGACGGCCTCGGCCGACAACAAAGTCGACATCAGCGCGTGCGCGAGCGTCATGCTGAGGTTGCTCAGCACGGCGTCGTCACCCACCTCGACGGCATTGGCGCGGACGTGGGCGATCGGGCGCAGCGGGTCCACGCTCTGCACCGGTTCGATCTCGAGTTGATCGGCGCGCAGCACCACCCATTCCTCGCCGCTGTCGATCGCCACCGGTAGCACCAGGACCGACGCCTGAGCCGCGGCCGGCACCGCCCGCACTTCCCCGCGGATCACCAATCCGTCGCCGTGGCGGGTGGCGGTCAGCCCGGAATCCAGCGCGTAGGCGGCGACGGCGGCGCCCGTTGTCAGCTCGCCCAGCACTTTGGCGTCGGGATCGTGTGCCGAGATCAGCGCACTGGCAATCGCCGACGGCACAAACGGGCCGGGCACCGCGCCGTAGCCGAACTCAGCGAGCACGACGGCAAGCTCGAGGATGCCGAAACCCTGACCGCCGACAGCCTCGGCCAAGTGCACGCCCTGCAAGCCTTGGTCGGCGGCGGACTGCCAGTAGGGCGGCGGGTTGTCGATCGGTGTTTCCAGCGCGGCATGCAGCACCTCCGACGGCGCTACCCGCGCTACCAGGGACCGCACCGAGTCGGCCAGGTCTTGATGCTCAGGAGTTATCGCGATCGGCATTGCTCGCCTTCCTTCGGGACCTTCGTCCCCTCAATTTAATAACCGGTTGGTTGATTGACTACATGCGCGGGTTGTTGCCCGTCCCGCAGCCGCCGGCAATTGGCGACCGCCTCGACCAGATAGCGACGCATGGTGTCGGCGGTGTACCAGCTGACGTGCGGTGTCAGTACGACGTTGGCCAGGCTCAACAATGGGCTGTCGGGTGGGAGCGGTTCGACGGCGAAGACGTCCAGGCCCGCGGCGGCCAGCCCGCCGCCGCGCAACGCCTCGACCAGGGCATCTTCGTCGACGATCTCGCCGCGGGAGGTGTTGACCAGCACCGCTTCCGGCTTCAGCCGGGCCAGCCGGTCGCGGTCGAGCAGACCACGGGTGTCGGCCGTCAACGGCAGGTGCAGCGAGACGATCTCGCTGACGGCCAACAGCTCGTCCAGCGGCCGCCAGCCCGGCCGTCCGTCGTCGCGGGTACTGGTGTGCAGCACACGCGCGCCCATCGCGGCCACGACCTTCTCGACCCGTTTGGCGATGTTGCCGTATCCGATGAGGCCGACGGTGCAGCCGCCGATATCGCGCACGGCTTCGCCCAGCCGCGGATCGGCCGGCCAGCCGCGACCGTCGCGGGTGGCGCAATCCAGCACCGGCAGCCGACGCAGGGCGGCCAGCATCAGCAGCACCGCTCCTTCGGCCACCGAGGGCGCGTTGGCGCCCGGCATGTTGGCCACCGCGATGCCGCTCTCGGTAGCGGCCTCGACGTCGATGGTGTTGACTCCGGCCCCCAGCTTGTGCACCAGGCGCAGCCGCGGTCCGCGCCGCAGATCGGGCCCAGAGAGAGGCCGCAGCACATGCCAAAGGACCTCGGCTTCGGGCAGCTCACGGTAGAAGGTGTCGTCGTCGTCCTCGGCACACCATCGGATATCGAGCCAGTCCGCCTCCGGCGCAACGAAATCCAACACCTCGTCACCGGGCACGAAGTGGGCGAGGACTCTCAGCGCCACCGCTTGGCAATCCACTTGGCGATCACGTCGGCCTGCTCGCTGCGCGCCCCGGGAGTGGTGAAGTAGTGATCGGTATCGATGGTGCACAGCATCTTGTCGGTGCCGGCCAGCGCGTCGCAGATGCGTTGAGCGTCCGACGGGAAGACGCCCGTGTCGGCTTCGGCGTTGATGACCAGCCCGGGGCAGGTGATGCGCCTCAGATGCGGCTCGGCCCGGGTCTGCGCGGTTCGCAAGCTCCACATGCCCAGCCAGTTGCGCAGCGTGCATGCCGCGGCGATGCCGTGCGCGGAACGATTCGCCTTGGCCGGGATGCCGGCATAGCACATGTTGGGCTGCCGTTTGGTGGGCTCGATGCTCGGATCGACCATCCGGGGGTCGGCCCAGGTTCGCATAACGGTGAAAGGGATGTCGGAAAAACCCGCGGCCTGAACACGTTTCAGCTCCTTCTCGGCCCAATCGGTGATCGCGCGGTTGCGTGCGACCTGCGCGGAGCGGTAGCGGGTGAGGAACTCCGGTGAATAAGGTGGGCCGTTGTTTTCGTTGAACAGGTCGAGGTCTGGATCGGTGGCGACAGGGTCGTTCTCGTCGACGACGGCGCCGTCCATCCATGCGGTCAATACGTCGGGGCGGCCGGGATGGGCAGCGCTGGCGATGTATCCGTCGGCGGGCAGCAACTCGGTCAGCCCGGCCGCGGGCCGCATACCCGGCAGCGGAGTCACATTCGGGTCGACCGCTTGGGACTGGTAGGCGGCCATCAACGAGCCGCCCCCGGAGTTACCCAGCAACACAACGGTTTCCACAGCCTGCACTTCACGAAGCCAGCGGACGCCGACGCCGATGTCGACGAGAGCATGGTCGAGGAGAAAGCTGCTCTCAAAACCGCGGAACCGGGTGTTCCAGCCCAGAAATCCGATGCCGCGGGTGGCCATGTAGTCGGCGAGATAGTGCTCGGAGAAGTCGATCTGGTAGTGGGTGGCGATCATCGCCACTTTGGGCTTGCGGCCCACACCGCGGTGATACAGGCCTTGGCAGGGGTGCCCGCCGGCGCCGGCGCGCCGGGCGGTCGGTGACGGTAGTCCGACGAATTCGCGGAGAACGCCCGCTGCTCCGGTATTGCGAGTCACGTCAGTCGACCTCCTTGGAGTAGATGGCTCGATAGAAGATGTTGGCCAGCGTGTTGATGCAGGCCTCGTCGTCGGGTTCACCGACCTCATCCGAACGAGCGCCGCTCAGCTGCAAGTAGCAGAACTGGTTGAACATCGCCACGATCGCCACCGCGACCAGCTGGGGGTCATCGTCGGGGCAGTAGCCTTCGCTCTGTGCACGTCGCACGGTTTGGGCGATGAAGGCGATGGGGCCCGCGCAGATTTCGGCCCAGTACTGCGCGAAGTCGTCGTTGATGATCGCCAGCTGTGACACCCCGATCATCTCCGCGAGCCGATGGCGGTAGGTGTGCCAGTGCGCGGCCGCGGCCTGCTGGGCGCGTTCGCGGTTCGAAAGACCATGCCGGGTGATGGTTTTCGCGCGGTCATTGGCTTCGTCGCGGAAACGCAACGCCCACTGGCGGACCATTGCCTCTTTGGAGTCGTAGTAGTTGTAGAACGACGCCGTCGATCGGCCCGCTTCGGTAGCGATGTCGGCGATGGTCGCAGCCAGGATTCCCTTGCGGGCGATGACGGCCCGGGCCGCGGCGTCAATGGCCGCCTGGGTCCGCCGGCCGCGATGTGTCGGCAATTCGACGCGTTGGCCGGGTTGCTCGGACACGGCTGACACCGGACGGCTCCTTTCCCTGCGACCCTGCGACCCCTGGAAGAGAACTGAATCTGATGTTAGATTCAGTTTCGGGTATTCGCCACGGATCGGCAATCCACCCGCCGACGAACGGGAGTCGGAAGATGATCAAGCCGCACAACACCAACACCGAATTCGAACTCGGCGGCATCAATCACGTCGCGTTGGTGTGTTCGGACATGGCGCGCACGGTGGACTTCTACAGCAATGTGCTGGGCATGCCGTTGATCAAATCGCTGGATCTACCGGGTGGCCAGGGCCAGCACTTCTTCTTCGACGCCGGCAACGGCGATTGCGTCGCCTTCTTCTGGTTCGCCGAAGCCGCCGACCGGGTGCCCGGCGTCTCGTCGCCGGCCGCGATCCCGGGGATCGGCGAGATCACCAGCGCGGTCAGCACGATGAACCATCTGGCCTTCCACGTGCCGGCCGAGAAGTTCGACGACTACCGGAAGCGACTCAAGGAGAAGGGCGTGCGGGTCGGGCCGGTGCTCAACCACGACGAGAGCGAGATGCAGGTCTCGGCCACCGTGCACCCGGGTGTGTACGTGCGCTCGTTCTACTTTCAGGATCCCGACGGCATCACGCTCGAGTTCGCTTGTTGGACGAAAGAATTCACTGAGAGCGATGCGCGGGCAGAACCCAAGACGGCCGCTGACCGACGGGTGCCGGTGGGCAACTAGCCGGCGCTGCCGCGGCTTAGTCGCGATACAACGCCGGATCGGCCAGCCGGTCGAGGGTCGTGGTGAGTTGCTCGACCAGTTCGTCGGGGGTCAGCGACACCGCACCGGCCAACCAGGCGCTGATGGTTTGCCCGACGCCGCCGACCACGAAGTGCGCGGCGGCGGCAATGCGGTCGTTCTCCGGGATCCGCGAGAGCTGACCGGCGTGCCTGCCCAGCAGGGTGGCGAACAGCGCAGTGGACTCCACGCGTTTGCGCATCAGCACCGGGTCGGTCAAGTGCGCGCTGAACAGCAGGCGCCCGACGCGCGGATCGCCGGAGATGGTCTGCACGATATTGGCCATCCCGGCACGCGATTGCTGGTCGGGTGGCACCGCGTCGACGGAAGCCTGCGTCGCCGCCGCGAGATCGGCCACCACCCAGTCGAAGACCGCACAGACGAACGCATCCTTGTCGGCGAAGCTCTCGTAGAAGTAGCGGGCGGTCACCCCGGCCCGCCCGCAGATAGCGCGCACCGTCAACTCGGACCAATCCCGCTCGCTGGCCCCGAGCAAGTCCAAGCCGGCCGCAAGCAGCCGGCCCCGCCGCTCGGCCAGCCGGTCGGCTGGCTCGACCCCGCGGTAAGGGCGCACGCTCGTCGTCTCCGTCGCAGCCATACGTCCCATCTTGACATCGCAGGGAGCTGCGCGGCAATATCAGGAAACAAGTGTTATCAGAATTAGCGGAGCAGGTAAGGCAATGACAACCGATCACGTTGAACGAGCGGTCAGCGATCCGCCGATACCAGCATTGGCGCGCCGCCGACCCAAGCGCGCCGCCCGTATTGACGACCAGTTGATGGGCATGGCACTGCTGCTCGGCCCGGCCAACGTGATCATGCAATTGGCCCGGCCCGGCGTCGGCTACGGCGTCGTGGAAAGCCGGGTGGAAAGCGGCCGGGTCGACTTGCACCCGATCAAGCGGGCCCGCACCACGTTCACGTACCTCGCAGTGGCGATGGCTGGCAGTGACGACCAGAAAGCGGCGTTTCGTCGCGCGGTGAACCGTGCCCACGCCGAGGTCTACTCGACCGCCGAGAGTCCGGTCAAATACAACGCCTTCGACCCGGAGCTGCAGATGTGGGTGGCGGCCTGCCTCTACAAGGGTGGTGTCGATTTCTATCGCACCTTCATCGGCGAGATCGACGAAGACGATGCTGAACAGCACTACCGCGAAGGCATGGTGCTCGGTACCACGCTGCAAGTGCCGCCGGAGATGTGGCCGGCCGACCGCGCCGCGTTCGACAAGTACTGGCAGGAGTCGGTGGACAAGGTGCACATCGACGACACCGTGCGCGACTACCTGTACCCGATCGCCGCATCCAGGATGCGCGGGATGACGTTGCCCGGTCCGCTGCAACGATGGGCCGAGAAGCCCGCACTGCTGATCACCACCGGCTTCTTGCCACAACGCTTCCGCGACGAGATGCAGCTACCGTGGGACGCCGCCAAGCAGCGGCGGTTCGACCGCTTGATGGCCGTGCTGCGCACTGTCAACAAACTGCTGCCTGGCTTCATCCGGCGGTTCCCGTTCAACGTGTTGCTCTGGGACTTGGACCGGCGGATCAAGTCCGGCCGCCCACTGGTCTGACGATTGCGCTTGAGTCCCAGCGGGACTGACGCCTCGCGCACGAGCGTAGGGTCGGTTGAGTGCGTACTGAAGGCGACAGCTGGGACATCACAACGAGTGTCGGTTCGACCGCTTTATTCGTGGCCACCGCTCGAGCTTTGGAGGCGCAAAAGCCCGATCCCCTGGTCGTCGACCCGTTCGCGGAGGTCTTCTGCCGCGCGGCGGGTGGTGACTGGGCCGGTGTGCTCGACGGTCATGTCCCCGACCATCAACTGAAAACGCCCGAGTTCGGTGAGCATTTCGTCAACTTCCAGGGCGCGCGAACGAGGTACTTCGACGACTATTTCCGGCACGCGGCCGATGCCGGTGTCCGCCAGGGGGTCATCCTGGCGGCCGGACTGGATTCCCGCGCCTACCGACTGCCCTGGCCCGACGGAACGACGATCTTCGAGCTGGACCGTCCCGAGGTTCTCGAATTCAAGCGTGACGTGCTCGACGAGCACGGCGCCAGTCCGCGTGCCGAGCGCCGCGAGGTCGCCGTCGACCTGCGTGAAGACTGGCCGCACGCATTGCAGGACAGCGGGTTTGATCCGGGCAAGCCGTCCGCCTGGATTGCTGAGGGTCTGCTGATCTACCTTCCGGCCGCCGCGCAGCACCAGTTGTTCAGCGGGATCGACGCATTGGCCGCGCCAGGTTCGCACCTCGCCGTCGAGGACGGTGCTCCGCTGCCGGCCGATGATTTCGCCGCCGCCGTCGAAGAAGAGAAGGCCGCGAGGGCCGAAGGTGACCAGCGTCTGTTCTTCCAGCTTGTCTACAACGAGCAGTGCGCACCCGCTGAGCAGTGGTTCGGCGAGCGCGGTTGGACCGCGACGCCGACCCCGTTGGCCGATTACCTGCGTGAGGTGGGCCGTCGGGTGCCCGAGCCCGATTCCGAGGCTGGACCCATGATCGCTCGCAACACGCTGGTCAGCGCCGTCAAGGCATAAGCCGTCGATCCCTTGGCGGTTGCTGCGGATCGGGCCCATCTCCGTAGATGCGGCGTGCAAGCGGTATATGATCCGCTAGTTGCAGTTCTAAATGGCGATTCTGGCCGCTCTTGCCGCTCAGATTCTCGCCGCGATACCGATCCGGGGTTTCCCCGGCGGCGGTGCCTACCCTCAGGTCGCCGACCACTGCGCCGGCCAGTGCGAAGCCGGAGAAGGAATAGGAACGCGATGGAACCGAGGGGTCCCCGCAGCCGACTACCTGTTCGGCCGGTCCGCGACGGCTTGGAACCGGCCGATGACTGCCCCTAACCTCCGGGTGATTCCCGATGCCCCACCGACTCTGAGGACGCCGACCACTGTGCCCGCTTTGCCGCGCGCCTCGTCGCTAATGACACTCATTTTCATTAACGCTCGTGGCGGAGTAACGTGCCGTCCCGAACGAGGGTCGGGACCTTCCCGGACGAGCGTCGACCTGCAACCCCGACGCACCTCGAAAGGAGGCTGCCATGTCTGCTGATGTGCGGCAGGAACGTCCCCGCCTGCGGGTGACCGAGGCCACGCCCTGGCCCCAAGGGGCCATCTCGACACTTAGCTTATCCAATGCTAACTTCAGCGAAGTTAGCTTAGGCAATGCTATTACCGAGGGGAGGCGACGGGGTCGTGGAAAGCGCTGACACCGGCACGCTCGCGACCCGGCCCACAGCGGTCCGCGTCGACGATGACGTCATCAGCCGGTTCGCCACCTGCTGTCGGGCGCTGGGCCTCACCGTGTACGACCGGCGTCGCCCCGCCGACTTGACTGCCGCCAAATCCGGGTTCACCGCGCTGACCCGCGTCGCGTACGACCAGTGCGACGCCTGGACCGGGCTGGCCGCCGCCGGGGACGTGTCAGCCCATGTGCTGGAAGCGGTTTCACGGACCGCGGCCACTGCTGGCGTCCTGCAGCGGCAGGTCGAGCTGACGCCGGGCGCCCTGGGCTTCCGCTACGACACCGGACTGTATTTACAGTTCCGCGCCACCGAGCCCGACGGTTTCCACCTTGCCTACGCCGCGGCGCTGGCAGCCGACGGGAAATACGCCGAGGCGCACCAGGTGGTCACCGAAGTCACCGAACGCCGGCCGAGCTGGCTTGATGCCCGGTGGGTTGCCGTCGCCATCCAATACCGCGCCGAGCGGTGGTCGGATGTCGTCAAGTTACTGACCCCGATCGTCAACGACGTCGGCTTGGACGAGACCTACGCGCACGCCGCCAAGATCACCCTGGGGATCGCGTTGGCCCGGCTGGGCATGTTCGCCCCGGCATTGTCGTACCTCGAAGAGCCCGATGGCCCGGTCCCGGTCGCCTCGGTCGATGGTGCGCTGGCCAAAGCGCTGACGCTGCGCGCCGACGAGGATGAGGACACCGCCCGAGAGGTGCTGCAGGATCTCTACGCGGCCAACCCGGAGAACGACCAGGTCGAGCACGCCCTGTCCGATCCCACGTTCGGCATCGTTACCACCACCGGGGCCCGCATCGACGCCCGCACCGACCCGTGGGATCCCCACACCGAACCCGGTGCCGAAGATTTCATCGACCCCGAAGCCCACGAGCGCAAGGCCGCACTGCTGGCGGAAGCCGAACACGAGCTCAGCGAGTTCATCGGTCTGGACCAGGTCAAAAACCAGGTGCAGCGACTCAAGAGCTCGGTGTCCATGGGGCTGCTGCGCGAGCAACGCGGGCTGGAGGTGGCACAACGCACCTACCACCTGGTCTTCACCGGGCCGCCCGGAACCGGCAAGACCACCATCGCTCGCGTGGTGGCCAAAATCTATTGCGGCCTGGGGCTTTTGAAGAAAGAGAACATCAAAGAGGTGCACCGCGCCGACTTGATCGGCCAGCACATCGGTGAGACCGAAGCCAAGACCAACGCGATCATCGACAGCGCTTTGGACGGGGTGCTGTTCCTCGACGAGGCCTACGCGCTGGTGGCCACCGGCGCCAAGAACGATTTCGGTCTGGTCGCGATCGACACGCTGCTGGCCAGGATGGAAAACGACCGCGATCGCCTGGTCGTCATCGTCGCCGGTTACCGGGCCGACCTGGATCGGTTCCTCGACACCAACGAAGGTCTGCGATCACGGTTTACCCGCAATATCGACTTCCCGTCCTACTCGGCGTCGGAACTGGTCGAAATCGCCAACCACATGGCGGGCAAGCGCGACAGTGTCTTCGAACAACCCGCCCTCGACGATCTCGAGGCACTGTTCGACCGGTTGGCCAACTCGACGAGACCCGACGCTGCGGGCGTCCAACGGCGCAGCCTCGACATCGCCGGTAACGGCCGCTTCGTTCGTAACACCGTCGAAAGATCGGAAGAGGAACGCGAATTCCGATTGGACCATTCAGAGAAAGCCGAAAGCGGTGAGTTCACCGACGAGGAATTGATGACCATTACTGCCCCTGACGTCAGGAACTCGGTGGAGCCGCTGCTGCGTGGCCTGAACCTGTGGGAGTCGGCATGACGACCCCATCAGACGACGAGCGGCGCTCGTTCGCGTCGCGCACCCCGGTCAACGACAACCCCGACAAGGTGGATTACCGGCGCGGCTTTGTCACCCGCCACCAGGTGACCGGCTGGCGGTTCGTGATGCGCCGGATCGCCTCCGGTGTTGCCCTGCACGACACCCGGATGCTCGTCGACCCACTGCGCACCCAGACCCGTGCGGTGATGATGGGCGTGCTGATCGTGGTCACCCTGCTGGTGGGCTGTTTCGTGTTCTCGCTGATCCGGCCCAACGGGTCGGCGGCCAACAACGCCGTACTGGCCGACCGGTCCACCGCCGCGCTTTATGTACGGGTCGGTGACCGGTTGCACCCAGTGCTCAACTTGACTTCGGCCCGACTCATCGCCGGTCGGCCTGTCAACCCCACCACGGTGAAAAGCACTGAGCTGGACCAGTTTCCGCGTGGCAACCTGATCGGCATCCCGGGCGCCCCCGAGCGGATGGTGCAAAACACCGCCAAGGACGCCGACTGGACGGTGTGCGACGCCGTCGGCGGTCCGGCCACCGGCGTCACAGTGATCGCAGGAACCCTGGAAACCAGCGGCGCACGCGCCGGACTGCTGCCGGCGGGGCGGGCGATCCTGGCTGCCAATCCGACCGGCACCTGGCTGCTTTGGGAGGGCCGACGCAGCCGAATCGATCTGGCCGACCGGGCCGTCACCGGCGCGCTGGGCTTCGGCGCGGAGGTGCCCAAACCACGGCCGATCGCCGCGGGCCTGTTCAATGCGATTCCCGAAGCGCCGGCGCTGACTGCTCCGGCGATCCCGGAGGCAGGCAACCCACCGGCGTTCGGGCTGTCCGCCCCAGCGCCGATCGGTGCCGTCGTCGTCGCCTACGCGGCGGACAACTCCGTGTTGTACTACGCGGTATTGCCCGATGGGCTGCAGCCGATTTCGCCGGTACTGGCTGCGGTGCTGCGCAACGCGAACTCCTACGGCCTGGACCAGCCGCCGCGACTGGGCGCCGACGAGGTCGCCAGGCTGCCGGTGTCGCGGATGCTCGACACCGACCGCTACCCCAACCAGC
The DNA here is from genome assembly GCF_059812525.1 of Mycobacterium sp. NGS51. Taxonomy (NCBI): domain Bacteria; kingdom Bacillati; phylum Actinomycetota; class Actinomycetes; order Mycobacteriales; family Mycobacteriaceae; genus Mycobacterium; species Mycobacterium sp. NGS51. The sequence continues at coordinate 4,454 of NZ_JCALCV010000028.1, read as the reverse complement.
GGATCAGTCTGGTCGACGCCGCCCGTGACCCGGTGTCCTGCGTGAATTGGAGCAAGGCCGCCGGGGCCGCCACCAATTCGCTGACGTTGTTGTCGGGTTCGGCACTTCCGATACCCGAGGCGATGCACACCGGGGATCTGGTCGGCGCCGGGACGAACGGCATCGCCACCCGCGTCGCGTTGGCGCCCGGCAGCGGCTATTTCACCCAGACCGTCGGCCAAGATGCGGCGTCACCGGCTGCCGGATCACTGTTTTGGATCGCCGACACCGGTGTGCGCTACGGCATCGACAACGAAGCCACCGATGCCACAGGACGCGCGAAAACCGTTGAAGCACTTGGTTTGAACCCGCCGCCAACCCCCATCCCGTGGTCGGTGCTGTCATTGTTTGCGCCCGGCCCGACACTGTCGCGGGCCGATGCGCTGCTGGCCCACGACGGCTTGGCGCCCGACGCCAAGCCAGGTCGGACCACCAAAGCCGAGCTGGAGACACGATGAGCCGACTGATCTTCGAGGCCCGCCGTCGGCTGCCACCGCCGGCAACCCGTAAGGGCGCCATCAACATCGAGGCGCCGCCCGAACTGCAGCGTGCCATTCCGCCGTCGATGCTGCGGCGGGCGTTGCCGGTGGTCATCGTGATCCTGATCGTGGGAATGATCGTCGCGATGGTCGCCACCGGGATGCGGGTGATCTCCCCGCAGACCCTGTTCTTTCCGTTTGTACTGTTGCTGGCCGCAACCGCGCTATACCGCGGCACCGACAACAAGATGCGCACCGAGGAAGTCGACGCCGAGCGGGCTGACTACCTGCGCTACCTTTCGGTGGTCCGCGACAACATCCGGGCGCAGGCCGCTGAGCAGCGGGCGGCTGCCGAGTGGTCGCACCCCGACCCTGCCGAACTGGCCGCGATCCCCGGCTCGCGACGCCAGTGGGAACGCGACCCCCACGACGCCGACTTCCTGGTGGTGCGGGCCGGACTGCACTCGGCACCGCTGGACACGGCACTGCGCGTCAACGACACCGCCGACGAAATCGATCTGGAACCGGTGTCGCACAGCGCGTTACGCAGCCTGCTGGACACCCAGCGGACCGTCTCCGACATTCCAGCCGGTATCGACCTGACCAAGGTCGCGCGGATCACCGTGCTCGGGGACGAGGAGGAGGTGCACGCCGCGCTGCGCGCGTGGATTGCTCAGGCGGTGACCTGGCATGACCCGACAGTGCTCGGGATCGCGGTGGCTACACCCGAACTGGAGGCGCCGCACTGGTCGTGGCTGAAGTGGCTGCCGCACGCCGACGTTCCCGGCGAGCTCGACGGCGTCGGTCCCGCCCGCTACCTGTCGGCGCGGCCGGAGGAACTGATCGCACTACTGGCTCCAGCACTGGCGGATCGTCCGGCGTTCACCGGCACACCAGCTGACACGTTGCGGCACTTGCTGATTGTCGTCGACGATCCCGATTACGACCTGAACGCCTCGCCGTTGGCCTTCGGCCGCGTCGGCGTCACGGTGGTGCACCGATCGAGCAAGGCACCGCACCGCGAGCAGTATTCCGATCCCGAACGGCCGATCCTGCGGATCGCCAACGGTGTCGTCGAGCGTTGGCAGACCGGTGGTTGGCAGCACTACATCGACACCGCCGACGGCTTCGGTGCCGACGACGCCGGCCATCTGGCTCGGCGGCTGTCCCGGTGGGATTCCAACCCGACCCACAGCGGCCTGCAGTCGGCCGCCACCCGCGGTGCGGCGTTCACGACGCTGCTGGGAATTCCGGATGCGTCACGGCTCGACGTGCCGACGTTGTGGGCGCCCCGTCGCCGCGACGACGAGTTGCGGGTCCCGGTCGGGGTCACCGCTACCGGTGAACCGCTGATCTTCGACCTCAAGGACGAAGCCGAAGGCGGGATGGGCCCGCACGGCCTGATGATCGGCATGACAGGCGCCGGGAAATCCCAGACCTTGATGTCGATCTTGTTGTCGCTGTTGACGACTCACTCAGCCGATCGGCTGATCGTGATCTACGCCGACTTCAAGGGTGAGGCCGGCGCTGACATCTTCCGGCACTTCCCGCAGGTGGTCGCGGTCATCTCCAACATGGCCGAGAAAAAGGCGCTGGCCGACCGATTCGCCGACACGCTGCGCGGCGAAGTCGCCCGTCGGGAAATGCTGCTGCGCGAGGCGGGGCGAGCGGTCCAGGGCAGCGCCTTCAACTCGGTGACCGAATACGAGAACGCGATTGCGGCCGGACACGACCTGGCTCCGATCCCGACACTGTTCGTGGTCGCCGACGAGTTCACCTTGATGCTGGCCGACCATCCCGAGTACGCCGAACTGTTCGACTACGTGGCCCGTAAAGGTCGCTCCTTCCGAATCCACATCCTGTTCGCCTCGCAGACCCTGGACATCGGCAAGATCAAGGACATCGACAAGAACACCTCCTACCGGATCGGGCTGAAGGTGGCCAGCCCAGCCGTGTCCCGCCAGATCATCGGTGTGGAGGACGCGTATCACATCGAATCCGGCAAGGAGCACAAAGGCGTCGGCTTTTTGGTGCCTGCGCCGGGGGCCGCACCGATCAAGTTCCGCAGCACCTACGTCGACGGCATCTACGATCCGCCGCGAGCTGCGAAAACCCTTGTGGTGCATGCTGTTCCCGAGCCTAAGCTGTTCCCGGCGGGCCGGGTGGAGCCGGATCAGAACACGGTGATCGCCAGTAGTGACGACGAGGAGCAGACCGGGCCGCCGCGCAAGCTGATCGCCACCATCGGCGACCAGTTGGCGCGCTACGGGCCGCGCGCGCCAGAGTTGTGGTTGCCGCCGCTCGACGACCCGATCCCACTGGGCACCGTGCTGGCACGCGCAGGTGTGCCGCAACGGCAGTGGCGCTGGCCGCTGGGTGAAATCGACAAGCCGTTCGAGATGCGCCGGGACCCGCTGGTGTTCGACGCCCGTTCGGCCGCGGGCAACATGGTGATTCACGGCGGCGCGAAGTCGGGCAAATCGACCGCGCTGCAGACGTTTATCCTGTCGGCCGCGAACCTGCACTCACCCGCCGAGGTGAGTTTCTACTGCCTGGACTACGGCGGTGGGCAGCTGCGGGCCCTCGAGGACCTCGCGCATGTCGGCAGTGTGGCCTCGCCACTGGAACCAGAGCGCATCCGTCGTACCTTCGGTGAGCTCGAGCAGTTGCTGCGGCTACGGCAACAGCGAGAGGTGTTCCGCAACCGGCACGAGTCCGCCCCCGATGACGGGTTCGGCGAGGTGTTTTTGGTGATCGACAACCTCTATGCCTTCAGCCGGGACAACACCGATCAGTTCAACACCCGAAACCCGTTGCTGACCAAGGTTACCGAGCTGGTCAACGTGGGCCTGGCCTACGGCATCCACGTGATCATCACCACCCCGAGCTGGCTGGAGGTGCCGCTGGCGATGCGGGACGGGCTCGGGTTGCGGTTGGAGCTCAAGCTGCACGACCCACGCGACAGCAACGTCCGCGTGATCGGCGCGCTGCGCCGTCCGGCCGAGGCGGTACCGCCCGACCAACCCGGCCGTGGTCTGACGATGGCTGCCGAGCATTTCCTGTTCGCGGCCCCGAATCTGGTCCAGGTGGGCGAGATCAACGCGCGTCATCCCGGTACGTCGGCGCCACCGGTGCGGTTGCTGCCCACCAACCTCGCGCCGGCCGCGATCGGCGCCACCTCTCGAGGTCCGGATCGGGTGGTCATCGGCCAGCGTGAAGAGGACTTGGCCGCAGTCGAACTCGACTTCGCCGACAACCCGTTGCTGTTGGTCCTCGGTGACACGAAGACGGGCAAGACCACGCTGCTGCGTCACATCATCCGCACGATCCGCGAGCACAGCACGCCCGACCGGGTTGCGTTCACCGTGCTGGACCGACGACTGCACCTGGTCGACGAGCCGCTGTTCCCGGACAACGAGTACACCGCCAACATCGACCGCGTCATCCCGGCGATGCTCGGCTTGTCGGCGCTGATCGAGCAGCGCCGGCCGCCGGCGGGCATGTCGGCAGCCGAACTGAGCGGTTGGTCATATCAGGGGCACACCCACTACCTGATCATCGACGACGTCGACCAGATCCCGGACACCCCGGCGATGACCGGGCCCTACATCGGGCAGCGGCCCTGGACCAACCTGATCGGACTGCTGGCCCAAGCCGGCGATCTGGGTCTGCGAGTGATCGTCACTGCCCGGGCCACCGGGTCGGCGCACGCATTGATGACTAGCCCGCTGATGCGCCGGCTCAACGATCTGCAGGCGACCACACTGATGCTGTCGGGTAATCCGGCTGACGGGGGCAAGATCCGCGGTCAGCGATTCGATCGGTTGCCGGCCGGCCGGGCAATCCTGTTGGGCGACAGCGATACCCCCACATATGTGCAGTTGGTCAATCCTCTGGTTGACGAGAGGGTGGCCGTTGATGGTCGATGAGATTCGT
>NZ_JCALCV010000027.1:0-57386 GCF_059812525.1 Mycobacterium sp. NGS51 | reverse complement strand
GACGCATACCCGGTTTTGCGCACGCTCGCCGAGACGTCAGCCCCGGTTCAGCAGCTCCTTCTTGAGTACCTTGCCCATCGCATTGCGCGGCAGGCTGTCGACGACGCGGACCTCGCGCGGCCGCTTGTGCACCGAAAGTTGCTGGGCCACATAGTCGGTCAGCTCACCGGTGTCGGCGTCACCGACGACGAACGCGACGATACGCTGACCCAGGTCCTCATCGGGCAGCCCGACGACGGCCGCCTCACTCACACCGGGATGGCCCAGCAGCGCGGTCTCAATTTCGCCGGCCCCGACCCGGTATCCGCCCGACTTGATCAGATCGACCGACTCGCGGCCCACGATGCGATGCATCCCGTCGCCGTCGATCACCGCGGCGTCACCGGTGCGATACCAGCCGTCGGCGTCGAACGCCTCGGCGGTGGCGTCCGGCCGGTTCAGGTAGCCGCCGAACACTGTCGGACCGCGAACCTGAAGCCGCCCAATGGTTTCCCCGTCGCACGCCACCGAGCCGCCGGCGTCGTCGACCAGCCGGGTCTGCACGCCGGGCAACGGCAGGCCCACCCAGCCGGGGCGGCGTTCCCCGTCGGCGCGGGTGGACACCGTGATCAGCGATTCGGTAGCACCGTAGCGTTCGACGGGCGCGTGTCCGGTGAGTCCGACCAGTTGTTCGAACACCGGCACCGGCAACCCCGCGCTGCCCGACACCAGCAGCCGCGCCGGCCGTAGTGCCTCGGCTGCGGCGGTATCGGAAACGACCCGCGACCACACCGTCGGCACACCGAAATACAGCGTGCCTCCCGCTGCGGCGTAGCCCTCGGGTGTGGGTTTTCCGGTGTGCACGAAGCGGTTTCCGACCCGGAGCGAACCGAGCAGACCCAGCACCAGGCCGTGCACGTGAAACAGCGGCAATCCGTGCACCAAGACGTCGTCGGCGGTCCACTGCCAGGCCTGCGCCAACGCGTCCAGATCCGCGGCGATGGCGCGCCGGCTCAGCGGCACCCCCTTGGGCGGACCGGTGGTGCCCGAGGTGTAGATGATCAGCGCAGTGGCCTCGGGCGCCGGCTCGGGATAGCGGTGCCATGAGCGGGCGTGCAACCGCACCGGAATGTGTGGCAGGCCCTCGGGTTCATCCGGCGGCGGACCCAGCCAGGCCTGGGCACCGGAATCGGTCAGGATGTGGCGTCGCTCGGCCTGGCCGACGTCGGCGGGCACCGGCACCACCGGGACGCCGGCGAGCAGGCAGCCGGTGACCGCCAGCACCGTCGCCGCGGTCGGGGTGGCCAACACCGCAACGCGGCCGGCGCCGCCGACTCGCTCGGCCACCGACGTGGCGGCGCCGACCAGGTCGCTGCGGCTCAACGTCACGGCGCCGATGTGCACGGCGTCACCGATATCCGTGGCCGCTGCGGGGTTCAGCGAGGTCAGCAGCACGTGTGCGAGATTACCGGGCGCAACTCATGCCCGGTCCAGTCGCTCGAGGGCAAGGTCGGTGATGGAGTGCGGGAATGCCGCGAGCATGTCGTCACCGTCCTCGAGATGCCAGATGCCCGAGAGTGCAGACCACGACGCGATCCAGCGCAACAGGTCATCGCGGTCGATGTCGGCGGTGCCGGCCACGATATGCAGGCGCACGTCGAAGTTCGGGACGGCGTCCTCGGGCGTGAAGTTGGTGAAGATGTTGCAGTAGTCGAACTCTCGGGGGCCCACGATTCCCTTTGGGTCGATGGCCAACCACCCGCGATGCGCGCCGTCGAGCACGTTTTCGTGGTGTAGATCGCCGTGCAGGAGCACCGGCCTGGCGTCGCGTTTTAAGAGCTGGTGCGCAATCCGCCTGACCTGGTCGAACCGGGGGCTGGTATCGGCGAACAAGGACGCGAACCAACCACGCAGGGACGGGAATTCAGTCAAGCTCTCGGGAGTGTGGCTGTGGAGCCGGGCTGCTACCGCGCACAGCGCCCGTGTGGCAGCGATGTCGTCGATCACCCGCGAACGCAGCGTCGCCCCCACCCGTTCCAGCACCATCGCGTTGCCGTCGCGTGCGAGTAGCCGGACAGCGCCGCGCCCATCCCATTCCTCCAGTGCTCGCGCGCCGGCCAGTTCCTCCGGTTCGTTTGTCACCTTCAACAATGCCGGTCGTCCCTCGAAGGTGACCGGTGCGACCACCGATGCAAGAGATGGCCACGGCGGCCCGTCGGGACGTACCCCAAGTCGGATCAGCGCATCGTCGACCTCCGCGGTCGACGGCTTCGGCATCAGCGGCACCCGACCATGATTCCAAGTCGCGGCTACTGGCGTGGCGACTAATATTAATGAATAATATCCGTTAAATAGTCCCCGACGGAGAGGCACCGAGGTGAACGACGAGCGGCGGAGCCGCGGGCCACGTAACCGGCAGCGTGAGCGCGTGCTTCAGCTGGTCCGTGACCACGACGGACCGGTCGACGCGGCTGAACTCGCCGCGCAGCTGGAGTTGCACGTGACCACCGCGCGCTTTCACCTCGACGCGCTGTGCGACCAGGGCGTCGTCGAGCGCACCCGCATCGCCCCGACCGGCGTCGGCCGTCCCCGTACCGGCTACATCGCGGTGCAGGGCCAGCTGGACTACCAGATCCTCGCCGAAGTCCTCGCACTGGAGCTCGGCGACACGGCCGACAAACGCCGGCGCCGCGCCCAGCGCGCCGGGCGGCGCTGGGCCGAGGGCATCACCGCCCGCTCCGCGGCGGATCCACCAGCAGCACAAGCGGGTGATGTGCTCGATCGCCGGGCACAGCGAACGACAGAGGTTTTCCAGCGGATGGGTTTCGGGCCGGAGCTGATCTCTACCGCAAGCACCCATCGGCGCACGATCCGGTTGCACGGCTGTCCGGTGCGCGAACTGGCCGCCGCACACCCGGAGGTCGGCTGCGCGCTGCACCTGGGACTGCTCGAGGGTCTCGTCGCCGACCGGCAAAGTTCAAGGCTGCAGGCCGAACTGCAACCGTTTGTCGAACCGGAACTGTGCATCGCGCACGTGATCGCCAATGACTGACCTGCAGGTATTACCGGAGCAGGACTGCGCGGACCTGACGAATCGCGCCGATGTCGAGGCATTGCTGCGACGATTCTATGGCCGCGTGCTCGACGACGACGTTCTGGCTGAGCCCTTCAGCGAGGTGCGCGCCCGGGGTCTGGACACGCACATACCGAGGATGTGCGACTTCTGGGAGACGGTGCTATTCCGCGCCGGTCTCTACAAAGGCAGTGCGCTGCACGCGCACCGCCACGTCCACGACAGGACTGAGTTGTCCGGCGGCCACTTCGTCCGCTGGCTGACGACGTGGCAGAACACCGTCGACGAGATGTACAGCGGGCCGGTCGCCGAGCAGGCGAAGGTCCAGGCCACCCGGATCGCCTGGGCCATGCATCGGCGACTGACCGGCGCTGACGCACCGGACCTCGACGCCCTGCTGAAGCGTTGACGGAGCCGCCCGCACTGGGGTGGCCAAAAGTCCTTTCGACCTGAGGTCTTCCTGCTCTGGGCCGGCCGGTGAGCGCACGGCAGCCTAAGAGTGACACCAGTTTCTGCACTGCACCGAAGGTGGCACGGCCGATGAATGCGCACTTTCCCGATAGCGAGGCGATCCGGACAGTCCTCACGCTGGCCGGCCGGGCGCCGTCGATCTACAACTCGCAACCCTGGCGTTGGCAGGTCAGCGACGACGCGCTGGACTTGTTTGTCGACCCGGATTTGCAGTTGCCCGGCGCCGACCCGGACGGCCGGGAGCTGATTCTGAGTTGCGGTGCGGTGCTGAATCATTGCGTGATCGCGCTTGCCGCGCTGGGCTGGCGCGCCCGCGTGCACCGACTGCCAGACCCGGAGAACCCCGATCATCTGGCGCGGATCGAAGTGTGTTGCTGTGACGTCGATCAGGTCGATGTCATGCTGGCGGCGGCAATCCCGCGGCGGCGAACCGATCGGCGAATCTACAGCTCCTGGCCGGTGCCCGACGGCGACATCGCGCTGATGGGAGCGCGCGCCGCCCGGACCGGCGTGATGTTGCGCCGCGTCGACCCGGTGGACAAGCTCAACAAGATTGTCGCGCAGGCGGTCTGGCGCCACGTCAGCGACCATGACTATCTCGCCGAACTCACCGCGTGGAGCGGGCGGTACGGCTCGGTGGCCGGCGTGCCGGCACGCAACATACCGACGCCCACCTCGGCTGCGGTGATACCCGGGCGGCTGTTCGCCGGTCCTGCACTGGCGCAGCCGCCCGGCGTCTCCCCCGCCGAGGACAACGCGATCATTCTGGCGTTGGGCACCCAAGCAGACGACCGGTTGGCCCGCCTGCGCGCCGGCGAAGCCACCAGCGTCGTGCTGTTGACCGCCACATCGATAGGTTTGGCCAGTTGCCCGGTCACCGAGCCGCTGGAGATCGCCGAAACCCGCAACGCGATCCGCGCAGATGTGTTCGGCGCCAGCGGATATCCGCAAATGTTGCTTCGGGTCGGCTGGGCGCCGGTCAACGCCGATCCGTTGCCGTCGACGCCGCGTCGCGCAGTCAGCGACGTCGTCGAGTGGCGAAACGTGTGTGAGCAACCTGCTTTCGCATAGCAAGCCTCTTGGCATCGTGGTCGGCGCCGGCTACAGATGGCTTGCCCGCACGGTCAGCACTGGGCAGTCGACCGGCCTATCTGAATCGCAGCCCCGCATGCCGGTCACGAATACCTCTATCGAATCCGCGTTTTGGGCAAGGTAGCGGCGAAGGCTGCCACGCACGACGGTCGGTTCGATCGCCACGTCGGGGTACAGCCGTGTCCAGCGGGCGATTTGACGGCTCAGATGCGCTCGCGCCAAATGTTTTCCGTCGCCGATGTCTTCGGGTACCTCTGGACGCCATGCCGCGACCGCGCGCAGCGGCACTCCCCGTAGCTGCGCCTCTTCGAAGGCATGGTGCAGCGCTACCCCGTTGTCCACCTCGACCAGGATGCTGCGCTGCTCGAGGTTGACCGCCGGGCCGCGGGGCACACCGATGACGGCCACCGGGCATTGGGCCAGCGCGGGCAGGACCGCTGCGACGGAACCGGCACCGCGGCATGCGTGTTTAGTGCCGATTGAGCCGACGCAGACCATCGCAGCAGACCGCGACTCTTCGGCCAACTTGGCGAGCGGTTTGCCGGTCAGCGTCGCGGTTTCGATCTTGACCGGTTTTCCGGTGGCCTCAACGGCGCGCTGCGCGCGGTACAACACCGTACGCGCAGAAGCGAATTGACTGTGACCGGAACCAGCGGCAGACAAACCCGCCGGATCGACGACGTACACCAGACGCAGCGCGATATCCCGGCCGACGGCCTCGTCGACCGCCCAGAGCGCCGCCTGGATCGCGGCCCTGGATCCGTCGACGCCTACCACAACTGCAGGAGCTGAACAAGAGTCACACATCGCGATCACCTTTGGCCCGAAGGCTCAACGTATTTCCTGATGATCACGTTAGGGGCGCAGGGCGGGGCCGTTGAGGGCCGTTTGTCACTTCACGGTCGGCATTGGTCCTTCTTGCGAGGTTTGCTGTAGCGCAACCGACGTCGCAACGGCATGATCGGGCGAAACGAGAATCCGGCGCGGCGCAGGGCCGCAACTAGTTAAATACAGGGCATTCCGTCCACCGACCAGAAGGGTCTTCGGTATGGCAACCGAACCGGCAGAGGCGCAGCGCTCAACCGCGGCCACGTCAGAGCCGTTGATCGGCAAGGGCTGGGTCCAGGGTGTGGCCCTGGTGATGATCTTCGGCTTTCTGGTGATGGGCATCCTAGCCTACCGCACCTACACCGCCTCGATGCCGATGCCCGACAAGGTGGTCAGCGAATCCGGTCAGCCGCTGTTCACCGGTGCCGACATCACCCGCGGGCAGGAGCTGTTTCAGGCCCGCGGCCTGATGGAGTACGGGTCGGTGCTTGGGCATGGCGCCTACCTGGGACCCGACCGCACCGCCGAGTACCTGCGCATGGCGACCGATAAGGTCGCTGACCAGTGGCGGGCGCAAGGTATCACCGACCCGCACGACCGGGTGGTGACCGAGTTCCGGACCAATCGCTATAACCCCGACACCAAGACGCTGGTGTTCACCGACCGGCAGGCACGGGCATTCGACGACATTCAGCAGCACTACGCGACGTACTTCGGTGAGGACTCCACGAAGTACGGCTTTCTGCCGCACATGATCACCGACAAGGCTCAGATCCATGACCTCACCGCATTTTTCGCATGGACGGCATGGGCCGCGGCGGCCGAACGGCCAGGCCACAGCTACACCTACACCAACAACTGGCCGGCGGAGAAGCGCGTCGACAACGGCCCGACCGCTCAGGTCATCGTATGGTCGGCGCTGTCACTGGTCGCGCTGCTCGGCGGGATCGGGATCATGTTCGCGGTCTACGGACGCTGGAGCCAGAAGATCGGTTGGCACGGCGACGCAACCTCGTCCACGCTGTCGTTCCGCGAGCCGGGCGAGGTGAGCCTGACGCCGGCACAGCGCGCCACGATCTGGTTCTTCGCCATCGTGTCGGTGCTGTTCTTGGCGCAGACACTGGTCGGCGCCGCCGCCCAGCACTACCGGGCCGACCTGTCGACCTTCTTCGGTCTGGATCTGGCCCGGGTGCTGCCGTACAACCTGGCGCGGACCTGGCATGTGCAGCTGTCGCTGTTCTGGACCGCGGCGGCGTTTCTGGCCGGCGGCATTTTCCTGGTGCCGTTCATCGCCCGCCGCGAACCGCGACGACAGAGCTGGCTGGCTTACGGGCTGCTGGGTGCGGTCGCGGTCGTGGTGTTCGGGTCGCTGATCAGCGAGGCACTGTCGATCTACGGCGTGATCCCTCCTGGCGGCCTGCTCTCCCAACAGTGGGAGTACCTCGACCTGCCGCGGCTGTGGCAGATCCTGCTGTGCGTCGGCATGTTCCTGTGGATCGTGATCATCTGGCGCGGCATGCGAACCCGGCTGCGCACCGAATCGAAGATGAACCTGCCGTGGCTGTTTTTCTTCGCCGGCCTGGCCATCCCGGTCTTCTACACGGTCGGCCTGCTGGCCGGCAGCGCAACTCACTTCTCGGTCGCCGATTTCTGGCGGTTCTGGGTGGTGCACCTGTGGGTGGAGGATTTTCTCGAGCTGTTCACCACCGTGATGGTGGCCTACATCTTCGTGCTGCTCGGGGTGGTACGCGAACGGATCGCGCTCGGGGTGATCTTCCTCGACGTCATCCTGTACTCCGCCGGCGGTGTGATCGGCACGATGCACCACCTGTACTTCTCCGGCACCCCGGTCGAGCACATGGCCTTGGGTGCCTTCTTCTCGGCGGCCGAAGTCATTCCGCTGACCTTTTTGACGGTAGAAGCGTGGGCGTTCCTGCAATTGGGATCCCGTCAGCAGGCCGGTGATGCCAAGCCGTTCCCGCACCGCTGGGCAGTGCTGTTCCTGGTTGCCGTCGGGTTCTGGAACTTCGTGGGCGCCGGGATTTTCGGGTTCCTGATCAACCTGCCGATCGTGTCTTATTACCAGATCGGCACTGCGTTGACGGCCAACCACGGTCACGCGGCCATGATGGGCGTCTACGGCATGTTGGCCGTCGGTTTGGCGATGTTCGCGTTCCGATACGTGATTCCGGCCGACAAATGGCCGGAAAAGTGGGCTCGGATCTCGTTCTGGGGAATGAACCTCGGGTTGGCGTGGATGGTGTTCGCGACGCTGTTGCCCCTCGGGGTGCTGCAGCTGTACCACTCGGTCAACGACGGCTATTTCGAAGCGCGCTCGCTGGGTTTCATCGCCCAGCCCGGCAACGCGCTGCTGGAATGGCTGCGGCTGCCCGGTGACGTCATCCTCATCGTCGGTGGGGTGCTGCCGTTCGTCTACATCGCATTGCTGGCGTTGCGCCATTTCCGGTCCGGCTCGGTCGCCGACGAGTTGCCCGAGCATCCGCTCTACACCGAATTGACCACCGCGGCCAAAGAGCCCGCGGCACCGGCGAAGGAGTGACGATGACAACGCCGACGGGATCGGTGTGGCTGGTCGCCGGCTACGCGCTGGTGCTGGTGGCGATCGCCTGGGGCTTCGACACCATGGCGAAGCGGGTGTCGAAGCAGGCCGCGCGCTGGCGCACCGGGAACTTCGTGTACCGCCCCGACCACGACGCCTGGGTCTGCCCGCAGGATCACTGGCTGTGGCCGACGTCGTTCGATCCGCAACACCGGGTGATGCGGTATCGGGCGCTGCCCGTGGTGTGCAACAGCTGTCCGGTGAAGTCCACGTGTACAACGTCGGATCATGGCCGGGAAATCAACCGTGACATCGACCCGTGGCCGCACTCGGATGCCGGCCGCTTCCATCGTGGAATCGCCTGTTTTGTGGCCGCACTCGGGGTGATCATGCCGCTGGCGATGCTGATCGGCCGGCACAGCGCCTTCGATCTGCTGGTGCTGGGTGGCGCCGCTGCACTGGTGGTGACCGCTGGGCTGCCGCTGGCCCGACATTTGTGGAACTCGCCGTCAAACGCCCCGGAATACCTGCCGCACCGAACGGGCCTGGAAGATCAGGTGGCTGTCGCAATCGACCGGTATTCCACCCGGTGGGGCAGCGATTGGGCGCAGAAGGAGGACAGTCCCCAGTGACTGGTGTGGTGATCGTCGTGGTGTTGGCCGCGCTGGCAGCGCTGGTGGTGCTGGCGTTCTTTTCGCTGGTGGTGCTGCGCGAGTACGAGCGCGGCGTGGTGTTCCGGATGGGTCATGCCCGTCCGCTGTATCAACCCGGATTGAAGTTTCTGATCCCGTTGGCGGACAGGATGATCCGGGTGGATCAACGGGTCGTGACGCTGACGATCCCGCCGCAGGAGGTGATCACCCGGGATAACGTGCCGGCCCGAGTGAACGCAGTGGTGATGTTTCAGGTCGTCGACCCGTTGAAAGCCATCCTGGCGGTGGAGAACTTCGCGGTGGCGACCTCGCAGATCGCCCAGACCACACTGCGCTCACTGCTCGGCCGCGCCGATCTGGACACGCTGCTGGCCCATCGCGAAGACCTCAACAGCGACCTGCGCACGATCATCGAAAAGCAAACCGAGCCCTGGGGTGTCAAAGTGCGGGTCGTCGAGATCAAAGATGTCGAGATTCCCGAGTCCATGCAGCGAGCGATGGCGCGCGAAGCCGAGGCGGAACGTGAGCGTCGCGCCAAAGTCATCAACGCGCGCGGTGAGCTGCAGGCCTCCGAGGAGTTGCGCGAGGCGGCCGAAACGCTGTCGAAAAGCCCAGCGTCACTTCAACTGCGCTACCTGCAAACCCTGCTGGAATTGGGCGCCGACCAGAACTCGACGGTGGTCTTCCCGCTGCCGGTTGACATCATCACCCCATTCTTGAAACACCCAGAGGTGTTGTCGGACATCGCAGACTCCCTGGGCGAGCGTCACTGACCGGTCGGGCCTAATGGCTCCACTGGAAGGACCAATGGCCCTTACCTCGGCCGGATTTGCAGGGAATGCTTGAAGGCAGGTAGAGATCGGAGGTCCAGATGCCTGCCACGATGGTAGAAACCGAAGTCATCAAAGATGCGGTGCGCTTAGCCTGCCGCGCCCCGTCGCTGCACAATACTCAGCCATGGCAGTGGGTCGTCGACACTGACGAACTGCAGCTGTTCCTCGATCCGCGCCGGGTCATGCTCTCGGATCGCTCGGGGCGAGAAGCACTGATCGGCTGCGGGGCTGCGCTCGACCACCTTCGGGTGGCCATGGCTGCCGCCGGGTGGCAGGCGCATGTCGAGCGGTTCCCAAACCCCAACGACCCCAACCATCTGGCGTCTGTTCACTTCACCCCGATGGAATTCGTGACCGACGCACATCGTCGCCGCGCCGACGCCATCCTGCTGCGGCGCACCGACCGACTTCCGTTCCTCGGGGCAATCCGATGGGAATCGTTTGAGCCAGTGCTGCGCAACGCCGTCGACGGCGATGCCGTGTACCTCGACGTCGTGCCCGACGAACTGCATTCGTGCCTGGCGGAGGCTTCCCAGCTTGCCGAGTCACTGCGCCTCTATGATTCGCGGTATCACGCCGAACTGGGCTGGTGGACAGCGCCATTCGAGGCATCGGAGGGCATACCCTACAGTGCGCTGGTCTCCGCGGCCGAGGGCGACCGGGTCGACGTCGCTCGGGCCTTCCCGGTCACGCACCAAAGCGAACGGCGGACGGGAATCCCGGAAGACGAAGCGACGATTCTGCTGGTGTCCACCGATGACGACAGTCGGGCCGCCGCACTGGCATCCGGCGAGGCGCTCTCCGCGATCCTGCTGGAATGCACGATGGCCGGTTTGGCTACCTGCACGGTGACTCACATCACCGAAGTCCGGGCCACCCGCGAGATGGTCGGCGCGTGCATGGAACGCGAGGCGGTGCCGCAAATCCTGCTGCGGGCCGGCATCGCGCCCGCGATGGAAGAGGTACCACCGCCCACGCCGCGACGACCGCTCAACGAAGTCTTGCGGGTAGATGCCTGAGCAGAGCTTGCTATGAGCGGTCCTTGCGCCGGCCTGGTTTCCGACCCACAGTGTTGGATATGAGCCCGAGTAACCCAGATCAGCCGGCCGCCGCTGCCGCGGTCAAGATCTTTCTGGTCGACGACCACGAAGTTGTTCGGCGCGGCCTTATCGACCTGCTCAGCTCCGATCCGCAACTGGAGGTGGTGGGCGAGGCCGGATCGGTTGATGAGGCGCTGGCCCGAATTCCCGCGGCACAACCTGATGTCGCGGTTCTCGACGTGCGATTGCCCGACGGCAACGGCATCGAACTGTGTCGCGATCTGCTGTCCCGGATGCCTGATCTGCGCTGTCTGATGCTGACCTCATACAGCTCGGACGAGGCGATGCTCGACGCGATTCTGGCCGGCGCCAGTGGATACGTCGTCAAAGACATCAAGGGCATGGAGTTGGCCCGCGCCATCAAAGATGTCGGCGCCGGGCATTCGTTGCTCGACAATCGCGCCGCGGCGGCGCTGATGGCCAAGCTTCGCGGCGAAGCCGAGCGACCCGATCCACTGTCCGGGCTCACCCAACAGGAGCGCGTGCTGCTTGATCACCTGGCGGAGGGGCTGACGAACAAACAGATCGCGGACCGGATGTTTCTGGCCGAGAAGACGGTGAAGAACTACGTGTCCCGGTTGCTGGCCAAGCTGGGCATGCAACGGCGGACCCAGGCGGCGGTCTTCGCCTCCAAGCTCGAACGGCCGCGGCGTAGCGATGGATAGCACTCCCCCACTGCGCGACACCCTTTCTCAGCTACGGCTGCGGGAACTGCTGACCGAAGTGCAAGACCGCGTCGAACAGATCGCTGCCAGTGGTGACCGCCTCGACGGGCTGATCGAGGCAATGCTGGTGGTCACCGCCGGCCTGGAACTGGATGCCACCCTGCGCTCGATTGTGCAAACCGCCACCCATCTCGTCGACGCGCAATACGGCGCCCTCGAGGTGCACGACCAGTCCAAGCGCGTGTTGCAGTTCGTCTACGAGGGTATCGACGAGGAAACCTTCCGCAGCATCGGTCAATTACCCCAGGGCCGTGGCGTCGTGGGCCTGCTCATCGACGAGCCCAAACCTCTTCGCCTGGACAACATCGCCGATCACCCTGCGTCCGTGGGCTTTCCGGAGAACCACCCGCCCATGCGGACCTTTCTTGGTGTGCCCATCCGCATCCGCGACACCGTGTTCGGCAATCTGTATCTGACTGAGAAGGCCAACCGGCAACCATTCACCGAGGATGACGAGGTCTTGGTGCGGGCCTTGGCGGCGGCCGCTGGCATCGCGATCGCCAATGCCCGCCTCTACCAGCAGGCCAAGGCCCGTCAAGCCTGGATCGAATCGACCCGCGACATTGCCACCGACTTGTTGTCGGGCACCGAGCCGGCGGCGGTCTTCCGGCGCGTGGCCGAAGAGGCGCTCAAGCTGACCGGCGCCGACGCGGCGATGATCGCCGTTCCCGCCGACGACCACACCGCCGGCGACAGCGTGGCAGAGCTAGTGGTCGTCGAAACCGTGGGCGACGCCGTCGCAGCTACCGCAGGAGAGGCGATTCCGCTGGCGCACAATGCGGTCGGCGACGCTTTCATCAAGCGTGATCCGCAGCGCGTCGAACGGATCGAGTTCGACGGTGTCGACGGCGCGAGGCCGGCGCTGGTGCTGCCGCTGCGAGCCTCCGATACCGTAGCCGGTGTTGTCGTGGTGCTGCGCGAGGTCAAATCGACACCGTTCACCGAGGAACAACTCGACATGATGGCCGCGTTCACCGACCAAGCTGCGTTGGCGTGGCAGTTGGCTACCACCCAGCGCCGGATGCGTGAACTCGATGTACTGACCGATCGAGACCGCATAGCCCGCGATTTACACGACCACGTCATCCAACGGCTCTTCGCGGTCGGCCTGGCGTTGCAGGGCACCATACCCCGGACCCGCGATTCCGCAGTCCAACAACGCCTCTCGAGTGCCGTCGATGATCTGCAAGCGACCATCCAAGAGATTCGGGTTGCCATCTTCGACCTGCACGGTGGCCCGCCCGGAGCGACTCGGCTACGGCAGCGTCTCGACAACGCCATCACTCAGTTCGCGGATGCGGGCGTGCGCACCACAATCCAGTTCGTCGGGCCGCTTTCGGTTGTCGACGCCGGACTGGCCGATCACGCGGAAGCCGTTGTGCGCGAGGCGGTCAGCAATGCCGTCCGCCATGGCAGCGCTTCCGAGGTGTCCGTCGATGTCAAGGTCGAGGACGAGTTGGCGATCGACGTCGTCGACAACGGGAGCGGCCTGGCCGGGCCGGTCACCGAAAGCGGCCTGGCGAACCTGCGTCGTCGTGCCGAGGACGCCGGCGGCGCGTTTGCCGTTGACAACGCCGAAGGCGGCGGGGTCGCGCTGCATTGGTCGGCGCCGTTGCCGTGAGCACCTTCGTCCGGCCGGCTGGCCCAGACCGCAGCGGTCGCAGACCCGACCGATTAGGTTGACGTATGTGAACAGCGACCGACGTGGTTCCGCGTTCGCCGACCCGGCCGGTGTCGGCCGGTGACCGCAGAGCATTCGCAACTTGACGAGCTGCGGGCAGCTCGAGACCAGCTGGAACAGCTGGAGCAAATCATCGTCGAGATCGGTTCCGATCTGGACTTGGCCGCGACATTGCACCGAATCGTCAATACGGCGATGGAGTTGACCGGCGTTCGCTACGGAGCGCTGGGCATCCGCGGGTCCGACGGCGGCTTGTCGTTCATGCACGTGGGCATTGACAATGACACAGCGCGGCGGCTCGGGGACCTGCCGGTAGGCGACGGTCTTCGCGTCGATGATGTGGGTGGTCATCCGCAGACCGCCCGGCTGCACGCACACAATCCGCAGCTGCGGGCGCTGCTCGGAATCCCGATCACCGTCCGGTCAACTGACTTCGGAAACCTCTACCTGGCCGACGATCGGCCCGGCCGGGTGTTTTCCGCGTTCCAGGAGGGCGCCGTACGGGTATTGGCCTCGGCGGCAGCCGTCGCGATCGACAATGTGCGGCTCTTCGAGCGCGAACGCGAATCGGCGAAATGGACGAAGGCCAGTCGCGAGATCACCAGCGCGCTGCTGTCTGGCGATCCGCAGACGGGACCATTGCAGCTGATCGTGAGCCGAGCGCTGGAGTTGGCTGACGCCGAGCAGGCGATCTTGCTGGTTCCCAGCGAGCCCGATCTGCCGGCCTACGAAGTCGACACCCTGGTCGTGGCCGCTACGGCCGGCCGGTATTCCTCCGAGGTGATCGGTCGGCAAGTTCCGATGGACGGCTCCACCACGGGTGGTGTGGCGCGCCGGGGCATCCCGCTGATCACTGATTCGTTCCAATACCCGATCCAGGGATTCACCGATGTCGGTGAACGCCCGGCCGTTGTCATTCCGCTGATCGCGGACGAAGCGGTGCTCGGTGTCATCGCTGTGGCGCGCAACCCGCAGCAGCCGGGGTTCGGCAACGACTACCTGGAGCTCGTCAGTGACTTCGCCCGGCACGCGGCTATTGCGCTGGCATTGACGGCAAGTCGCGAACATGCGCTCAATCAGCAACTCGCCCAAGCCGACACCGTCGATGACGCAGTGCACGCCGCGGTCGATGAACTGCGTCGACTGTGGCGGGCCCGCCGGGTCCTGGCCGTCGCCTTCGGCACCCACACCACCGCCCCGGAAACCGCACCGGACGTGGTGTCCGTCGGCGAGCCCGCGCGTTGGGACGATCTGCCGTCACAGACAAGAGAGCTGCTCAGCTCGTTGTGCGACGGCGACCTACTCGCCCCCTACACCGCAACGCCGGGGGCTGCGGGTATCGCGCTGCAGCATCCCGAAGGTGTGCTCGTCGTGTGGATCGACCTGGCCGAAAACCGGCCGTTCACCCTCGAGGACCAGACCCTGCTCACAGTGCTGGCAGGCCGCCTGGGCCAGGCTCTGCACCGGCTCCACCAGGTTGACCAACAGCGCGAAACCGCGCTGGCGTTGCAACATGCGATCCTCGGCCCCGCCGATCTACCCGGCGGGTTCTCGGTGCGCTACCAGGCGGCCAGCCGGCCCTTACAGGTCGGGGGCGACTGGTACGACGTCGTCGATTTGGAGGACGGGCGCATCGCGTTGGTTGTCGGCGACTGCGTCGGCCATGGCCTTGCCGCGGCCACCGTGATGGGGCAGTTGCGCAGCGCCTGCCGCGCCCTCCTGCTCGACCAACCCAGCCCTGGTGCCGTTCTCGCGAAGCTGGACCGCTTCGCCGCGCGGCTACCCGGTGCCCAATGCACCACCGCCGTCTGCGCGGTGCTCAAACCCGACACCGGCGAACTGGTGTACTCCAACGCCGGGCATCCGCCGCCCATTTTGGTCCACGCCGATGGCACGAGCCGGGTGCTCGACGACGGCCACACCATCCCGTTGGGAATACGACCCGACCGGCCCCGCCCGGAAGCGCACATCACCATCCCCCCGCGTGCGACGCTGTTGCTGTACACCGACGGTCTGGTCGAACGTCGCCGCAGTTCCCTGGACGTCGGCATCGGCCGCGCCGCCACCCTCGTTCAAGACGGCCGCGCCGCCACGCTGGAAGAGTTGGCCAACCAGATCATGTCGCGTCTCGCGCCGAACGGCGGCTATCAGGACGACGTTGTGTTGCTGCTGTACCGCCAACCTGCCCCGCTGGAGATGAACTTCCCCGCGCACGTCAGCCACCTCGCGCATTCCCGCGCCGCCTTGCGCAGCTGGTTGACCCGAGCCCAGGTGGACCCGGACCAGGTTTATGACCTGCTCGTCGCCGCCGGCGAAGCCGTCGCCAACGCCATCGAGCACGGTCACCGCAATAGTCCGGAGGGCGAGATCAGCCTGCGCGCGACCGCACTGGTCGATCAGGTGCAGTTGACCATTACCGACACCGGCTCGTGGAAGACGCCACAGCCGGAGAAGAATCCCCACCGCGGCCGGGGCATCACGCTGATGCGAGCGCTTACACACGACGTCACCATCGTCCCCGACAGCGCCGGAACAACGGTTCACTTATCCGCGAGGATCACCTGATGCCCACATCGCTGACACTCGATACCGCGCGCGACAACGACGGCCGACTCGTGCTGGTTGCGGTGGGAGAAATCGACCTGAGCAACGTCGAGACATTCACTAGGGCGCTCACCACGGCCATCACCGAAACTGCCGGCAGCGCCGAGAAGCTGACTGTCGACCTCAGTGCGGTCGAGTATCTCGACAGCGCCGCGATCAACGTTCTGTTCAATTACGCCGAGCACATCCATCTGATCGTCCGGCCCCTGCTGATCCGGGTCCTCACCGTCAGTGGCCTCACCGAACTGACCACCGTGGAACCCGCTTCGCCGAAAGCAGAGCGCTGACGTCGGCGACTGTGACAGGGATGCCAGTCAGCGGTTCTTCTTGGCAACCGTGAGCAGGATCGACGAATCCTCCATTGCACTGAGTCCATGCACGGCATTCGGCAGGACGAGCAGGTCACCGGTGCGGCCGATCCAGTCACTTTGGTCGCTAGCGAGGCGGACCCGGCCACTCAGCACATAAATCGTCGCTTCGTCGAGGTTGTGGTGCTCGTCGAGCGCATGACCTTGCCGCAGCGCGATAACGGTCTGCCGCAAGACTTGTTCGTGGCCGCCGACCACGGTGGCCGCACTGCGCCCGCTGTTTTCGGACTTGGCGCGGTCCAGTTGATCACGAGCCAGCGCAGTCAGCGAGAATTTCATCATCTGGTGACACCCATCATCAGCGGGGCGCAGCTTCGGCACTGACCACTGTAAGGGCTACCGGCGACCAAGCGGAACGAAGTGACCTAGGCGCTGGGCTCGGCGGCCAACAGCGTGCGCAGCACGTACTGCATGATGCCGCCGTGCCGGTAATAGTCAGCTTCGCCCGGGGTGTCGATGCGGACCACCGCATCGAACTCGACACCGCCGGCTTTGACGTGCATGGTCTGCGGGATCGAGTCGTTGAGCGCACCGACGCCGGTGATCTCGAAGGTCTCTTCGCCGGTGAGGCCGAACGTGTCCGCGTTCTGGCCGTCGGGAAACTGTAATGGCAGCACTCCCATTCCGATCAGGTTCGAGCGGTGGATGCGTTCGTAGGACACCGCGACCACCGCGCGTACGCCGAGCAGTAACGTGCCCTTCGCCGCCCAGTCCCGCGACGAACCCGATCCGTACTCCTTGCCGGCCAGAATCACCAGCGGCGTTCTCGCGCCGGCGTAATGAACTGACGCGTCGTAGATAGTGGTCACTGGGCCGTCAGGTCGAGTGAAGTCGCGGGTCCACCCGCCTTCGGTGTCGGGGGCGAGTTGATTGCGCAACCGGATGTTGGCGAAGGTGCCGCGGATCATCACCTCGTGGTTGCCGCGTCGCGACCCGTAGGAGTTGAAGTTTTTGCGTTCAATCCCGTTTTCGGACAAATACTTTCCGGCCGGCGAGTCGACGCGGATGGACCCGGCCGGGCTGATGTGGTCGGTGGTGACGGAGTCGCCCAGTTTGGCCAGCACCCGCGCGCCGGTGATGTCGGACACCGGTTGCGGCTCAGGGTTCATCCCGTCGAAGTAGGGCGGTCGGCGCACGTACGTCGAATCGGGATTCCACTCGAAGGTGCCAGTTTCGGGTACCGGCAAAGAGCGCCAATTTTCGTCGCCGGCGAACACGTCGGCGTAACTGGCGGTGAACATCTCGGCCTGCAGATGGTTGTCGACAACCTCGGCGATGTCGGCTGTTGTCGGCCAGATGTCGCGCAGGTACACCGGTTCGCCGTCGCTGCTTACCCCCAGCGGCTGTGACGTCACGTTGATGCGCATGGTGCCGGCCAGTGCATAGGCGACCACCAGCGGCGGGGAAGCAAGGAAATTCATCTTGGTCTCGGGGTGGATGCGGCCTTCGAAATTCCGGTTGCCCGACAGCATCGAGCAAACCGTCAAATCGTTATCGGTCACCGCTGTGCTGACCTCTGGGATCAGCGGGCCGGAATTTCCGATGCAGGTGGTGCAGCCGTAGCCGACCAGGTTGAAGCCCAGTTTGTCCAGATACGGTGTCAGGCCGGCCTTTTCGTAGTAGTCGGTCACCACCCGCGAGCCTGGGGCCAGCGAGGTCTTGACCCACGGCTTGCGGCTCAGACCTCTTTCGACTGCGTTCTTCGCCAGTAGGGCCGCGCCCACCATCACCGACGGGTTGGAGGTATTCGTGCACGAAGTGATCGCGGCGATCACCACATGCCCGTTGTCCAACTCGACCGCGCTGCCATCGGCGAGTGTGACGTGCACCGGCGCCGAGGGCCAGTCGCCGTCCTGCGAGACAGCGGGTGGGTGCGGCTTGTCGTGCGGCCCATCGGCGCTGATCGCAATCGGGTCGCTGGCCGGGAAGGACTCCGCCGAGGCCTCGTCGAGGCCGTCCAGCGCTTCCTCGGTGGTTTGCGCGCCGGCAAGCAGCGCGCTCACCGCCTGTGGTGCGACGCGCAGCGGGATGCGGTCCTGCGGACGCTTCGGCCCGGCGATCGACGGCTCGACGGTGCTCAGATCCAGTTCGACGGTCTGGGAGAACGTGGGCTCGTGACCGGCCTCGTGCCACAGGCCCTGTTCTTTGGCGTAAGCCTCCACCAACCGGATCCGCTGCTCGGAGCGTCCGGTCAAGCGCAGATAATTCAGCGTCACTTCGTCGATCGGGAAGATCGCGCAGGTGGCCCCGTATTCGGGACTCATGTTGCCGATCGTTGCCCGGTTGGCCAACGGCACGTTGTCCACTCCGGGCCCGTAGAACTCGACGAACTTGCCCACCACGCCGGTGCGGCGCAGTAACTCGGCCACGGTCAGCACCAAGTCGGTGGCGGTGGTGCCGGGTGGGAGTTCACCGGTCAGTTTCAGCCCGAGGACCTGCGGGATCAGCATGCTCATCGGCTGACCCAGCATCGCGGCCTCGGCCTCGATGCCGCCCACGCCCCAGCCCAGCACGCCGAGGCCGTTGACCATCGGCGTGTGCGAGTCGGTGCCGACCAGCGTGTCCGGGTAAGCCTGTGGTCCGCCGGGCCCGTCGCGGGTGAATACGACCCGGGCCAGGTACTCCAGGTTGACTTGGTGGCAGATCCCGGTGTCCGGCGGCACCACGCTGAAGTCCGTGAAAGCCTGCTGGGCCCAACGCAACAGCTGGTAGCGCTCGGCGTTGCGCTCGAACTCCAGATCGGCGTTGACACGGAACGCGTCTGCCCGGCCGAAGACGTCGGCGATGACGGAGTGGTCGATCACCAGCTCGGTCGGGCACAGCGGATTGATCCGGTTGGTGTCGCCGCCGAGGTCGGTGATCGCGTCTCGCATCGCCACCAGGTCGACGACGCACGGCACGCCGGTGAAGTCCTGCATCAACACCCGCGCTGGTGTGTACGCCACCTCCCGCCCGTGCGCGGCCGTCGGATCCCACGCCGCCAGCGCCTCGACCTGTTCGGCGGTCACCAACCGCCCGTCCTCATTGCGCGCCAAGTTCTCCAAGAGCACCTTGAGGCTGTAGGGCAGGCGTTGCGTCCCGTCGATGCGGTCCAACCGATGGATCTGGTAACCGGTGCCGTCGACCGTGAGCCGATCGCGGGTGCCAAAACTGTTCGAGGTCAAGGTAACGTCTCCCGCCTTAGGCCCCCACCACCAGGGACAGACCGCGACGGTCACGAGCTGCCTTGCGTTTGCTGCTGGCCACCAAGCGAGCCACTGCGGTCTCGATACCGCGGGCGAGCTCTTCGACGTCGGGCACCGCGTCGAAGTCGGCAAGAATGCCAAAGAACAGGTCGTCGGCGTAACTGAGCATGGCTACCCCGGTCCGCAGTTGCATCGCGATCGGCGGCACCGGCATCACACCAACCACCGTGCGGCCCATGATCTTCAACGGCTCGCGCGGTCCCGGCACGTTCGTCGCCAGGGTGGTCACCCCGCGCTGCGGTAGCCGGGTCAAAAACCGTATCGCCCACGACGTCAACGCGAACGGAATGACGTTGGCCACCGACACGGCGGCGCTGCCGGCCTGTCGCTGGCCGTTCGACTTGGTGCGGGTCAACCGGGAATGCACCAGCCGCAGCCGACGGATCGGATTTTCCACCTCGACGGGTAGATAGGGCAGCATCACCGAGACGCGGTTATCGGTCTTGCCGAAGGCGTCGGCCGAGCGCATCGACACCGGGACCAGTGCCCGCAGCGAATCGGGTAGTGGCTCCTCGCCGCGCTGGGTCAGCAGCGCCCGGTAGCTCTCGGTCAGTGCGGCCAGCGCGACGTCGTTGATCGTGACGTCGAATGCCTGACACACCTGCCGGATGTCGTGAAGTGAGACGTGTGCCGCGCTGTAGCGGCGCAGGTTGCCCATCGGTCCGTTCAACGACGACGACGTCGGGCGCAACAGACCCGCGGCGATTTCAGTCGCCCCCCGAACGGCGCGGGCGGCAGCCACCGTCATTGCAGCAGACGTGTTCCACAGCCCGTTCATCCAATTCAACGGATTGACCACGCTGGCCAGTGCGGCTGCCCAATCGTCGACGGGCTCAGGCTCTTCCCTGGCGGCACGAATATGGCTGGCGAAGCTTTTGCCCACTCCGCCGTCGGACAGGCCGGCCAGCATGTGTGCGGTGGCGATCCCGTCGGCGATGCAGTGGTGGATCTTCATCAGCATCGCCCACCGATCGTCGGCCAGCCCTTCGATGACCCAGATCTCCCACAGCGGACGACTGCGATCCAGCCGCCTCGCCATCAGGTCGGCGATCAACCGAAACACCTCCGGCTCGTCACCGGGCCGCGGCACTGCAATACGCCGAAGGTGGTGGGCGAGATCGAAGTCGGGATCGTCGACCCATTCGGGCGCGCCGAGGTCGAGCGGCCGCAGTCGCAGCCGCTGCTTGAATCGTGGACAGGCGGCGATGCGCTCGGCCATGGTCGTGGTGAACGATTCTCGATCGGGTGCCGGCCCCTCCAGAACCGCGAGGCCGCCGATCGCCAGACTGACCCGCGGATCGGAATCTTCGGCCTTCAAGAAACCCGCATCGAGTGTTGTCAGTTGCTCCACGGCTCGGCCCTCCACGGCATGTGCTACGCGTAGTACAACTATCTCGCTGTCCATGCCTGCTGAGCAGGGCCATAAGTCCTCAGTTAAGCGGTCTGTGCCGTGCGAAAGACATATGACGCGACGGTGATGAGCTTGCCGTCGGCGCCCTCGTCGTACAGCAACACGCGTACAGCCACAATCCCGGTAGTGCCCGCGATCGGCTGACCTTCGGCCCTGAATGGACCGACCTTGCCGCGAGCGAGAAACATAATGTGCGACGAAAGCCCCTGCAGCCGATCGGTTCCGACGAGCTGTGCAGCACTGTCGAGCGCTGCGGTCTCCAGTGCCACGAACTGCGGCCCCACGTGCAGTGCGGCGTCCGGGGAGGCCACCTCCGCCGACAGTTCGGGTAGTGCCCAAAAGCCGTCCGCTCGCCGGTGCGCACCGAAAACCTGCCAGAGCGGCGGAAGGTCGGGGGAGTCGACGACCTCGATCGGTTCGACAGTCATCTTCCCCAGTCCCTCCGGCGGCACGCCGATACTGACGCCCTGGCCCTCTGTTAGCGCGAGGACCCGGTCGTGGTTGTCCGCGTCGACAATGCGGGAACGGCTGTAGGCCATTCGTTGTCCGCGTTTGAGGTCTTCGGTGATGACTTCGAAGCGCGAGACGTCGCTTCCCGGATCGAGCACCTGGCAGGAATGAATCACCGGGTTGGGCACCGCCTCCATGTCTGTGACAAGGCCACCTTCGGGCGCAGCAATGCCGAGAACGGCAAAGAGTATGCCCCCGGCGGGATTTCGCATGTCGTGTCGCACAGTGACGGTGTCGTCGCCTGGACCGAGGTTCATCGAGGCGTGGCCTCGCCCTATATAGCGATAGCTCAACAGGCCGCCCCAGCGCCGTTGCAGCTCCTGCGCATACGCGGCGGGATCCGAAGCCAGCTCACGGATATCTCGAAGCAAGTGTCCCGTCTCCCTTCAGCATGCCCACACTATCTGCCTTCGCCCGTGTTATCTGAACATCTGCGCTCAGTTCCACACCACGTCGAGGCGAGGCGTCGAACGGAACATCCCGAATCCCATGTGCGACTTGCGCTCCCGGAAGATGTTGCATGCCTCGGGATCCTCCCACCGGGTTTCGCCGAAATGGCTTGAAAACCTCGCGATGATGTGATAGTGGGCCTTAGGTTCAGCTACACCGGCTGCGAGATCAGCCGCTGGTGGGACTCATTGTTTCTCACGAGGAAGGAAACAATCATGAGGTCCCGCGGTTCGCCCGCCAGACCCCTTGGCGGGCACCAACTTACAACCCGCTGCCCAGCATTGCGGACACGCACTAACCATTCACCGCGGAAGGGCATCTGCGGTGCGGAAGGAACATCATGAAAACTATCCTGGCCGGGCTCACGGTAGCCGCCATCGCTCTACAGATGACCCCGGCTCACGCCGCTCCGTACTTCACGCAGAACTCCTTCGATAAGTTCACCGTCAACAACGGCGAGGTCACCGCGCAGGGTGCGGCCCACTGCGAGAACCCCCAAGTCGCGCCCACGTATCTGACCATCACCGCCGCCGACACCACCCCCACCGGGAAGCTCGCGACGGCTGAGCTGGACCCCTCCCGCACCCAGGTAACCAGCGTCGAGATCACCACCCCCCAAGGGCCCAAGTTCTGGCACTACCGGGTCGCCACCCCCGGTGTGGCGGGAACACCGGGCAGCGCCAGCGTCACCAAAGCCGCCAATGGCGGTTTCGCGGTGGTGGGCACCATCGCGGTCCAACAGGGTGCCGCCTCGGTGGGAGCGCCTGTGCCCTTTGAGATCGACGTGATGTGCTGATGAGAATTACTGTGCTGGCGTCACTGGCTGCCGTGACGTTTCTGACTTTCCCGCCGCTTGGCCGAGGGTCCCGGCGCCTGTCGTTACGGCCTTCACGATTTCAGTAGCTGCCCAGTCACGGGATGGTGACGTTCAGTCCGCACGTCAACAGCTCGACTTCCGGTGGTCGACGCTGGTGATCCTCCTCGTCGCGGCGGCCGTTTCCGTGGTACTGCTGACCACCCTCGTGAAGCTGCGAGCCCCCTTCGGCCTGCTGGTAGGTGGGGCGGATTTCTTGGTTTACCGCGACGGCGGTCGCCATCTTCTCCAAGACCTGCCGCTGTATGCCACGCCCCTCGGCTGCTGCAAGCTCTGGTACATCTACCC
The DNA here is from genome assembly GCF_059812525.1 of Mycobacterium sp. NGS51. Lineage (NCBI taxonomy): Bacteria > Bacillati > Actinomycetota > Actinomycetes > Mycobacteriales > Mycobacteriaceae > Mycobacterium > Mycobacterium sp. NGS51. The sequence goes on along the minus strand of NZ_JCALCV010000027.1, from coordinate 34,641 downwards.
GCCGTTCTCCGCGCTTATTTTCGTGCCGTTTGGCTGGTTGCCCGATGGCGCAGACATTCAGATCTGGCTGGCCATCAACGTCGTGCTGCTGATTGCGAGCGTGATGCTGTGCTTTCGGATACTGGGCTACCGAATCACCTCGTACCTGGCCGGCGTCTCCGCGCTGCTCGCGCTTGCCTGCGCGTTTCTGGAACCGGTTCGCACCACGCTGTTCTACGGGCAAATCAACCTGCTGTTGATGCTGATGGTGCTCTGGGACGCCTCGCGCGGGGAGCGCAGCCAAGTCAAAGGGATCGGCATCGGCCTCGCGGCGGGCATCAAGCTCACGCCCGCCTACTTTGTGCTGTACTACTTGCTCTTACGCCAGTGGCGAGCCGCCGGGGTCGCCGTCGCCACGTTCGCCGCGACAATCGGGCTGGGATGGCTGGTGTTTCCCAACGACTCGTGGCAGTACTGGAGCGGACAGTTCCTCGACACCAGCTGGCTCGACTGGCTCGACAAGCACCTCTTCGACGCCGGCAACCAATCCGTCCGCGGAGCCATTGCCCGTCTCACCGGAGAGGCCCCCTCACCCTGGTTGTGGGGCCTGGCCAGTGCGTGCGTGGTGGCACTCAGCATGTGGATCGCCGTGCGCCTGTACCGCCGCGGAGAACTCCTGCTCGCGGTCACTGTTGCAGGGTTGAGCTCCTGCGCGGTGGCACCGTTTACCTGGCACCACCACTGGGTGTGGTTGGTACCGATGATCGTTTACCTCGTAAATCGGGCGTTGACCAACTCATGGTGGTGGGTCGGGGTAGCAACATTGCTCGCGGTGATGGGTGCATGGCCGTATTCATTTCCGGGTGACCGATGTCAACTTTGTGTACCTGCCGAGCCGCGCATCGGTCTGTTCCTATTCGCGCCGATGTTGGTTCGATGGCAGCCCCTGGTGAATCTGCACCTGATCGTCTATGCCGCCCTGCTGATCGTTGCGGCCCTCATCGCTAGCCGTCTGAAACGCGCCGGTCGCCACGGCCCGCCGCGGGCGGGAAACATTTCCGACGAGCCAGCCGGCACCGACAGCCCGCCTTGAAAGCTTGTCAGGGACAAGTCAGATCGATCTCGAAGGGTCCGACCCGGGCACCATCGTCACCGCGAGTTTCACGGAGAACGCCGTCAGCCCGGGAGCCCGATAGCTTTGGGCTCCATGTACTGGTGCAGGCCGCGGATTCCGCCGCCCTCGCGACCGAGCCCGCTTTGCTTGAAGCCGCCGAACGGCGCGTCGCCGGGTCCGCTGCCGTTGATTGCGATCTGGCCGGTGCGGATGCGGCGCGCAACGCCGACAGCGCGATCGACATCGGCGCCCCATACCGCACCAGAAAGTCCGTATCGCGAGTTGTTGGCGATCGCGACGGCCTCGTCGTCGTCGCGGTAGCGCAGCACGGTCAGCACCGGCCCGAATACCTCGTCCTGGGCGATGGTTGCGTCGGGGTCCACGTCGGTGAGGATGGTCGGCTCGAAGTAGAAGCCGGTGTCCAAGCCGGCCGGGCGCCGTCCTCCGGTCACAAGTCTGGCCCCGTCGTCGACGGCGGCGGCGACATGTGCAGCTACCCGGTCCAATTGCATACGGCTGATCAGTGGACCCATCTGGACTGCCGGGTCTGCCGGGTCACCCACCGAAACCGCGCGCGCAAGTGCCACCAGCTGCTCGACGACGTCATCGTGGACCTGTTCTGGTAGCAACAGCCGGCTCTGCAGGATGCAGGCCTGCCCGGCGTGAAATGTGCACGCATCGAAGAGGATTCGCTCTAGGGCGGCACGGTCGAGGGTCAGGTCGTCGAGCACGATATTGGCCGATTTCCCGCCGCACTCCAGCAAGATCCGGGTCATGTTGGCACCGGCGGCGGCCATCACCTCGCGGCCCACCGCCGAGCTGCCGGTGAAGCTGAGCATGTCCACCCGTGGGTCGGTGGTCAGCAACTTGCTCGCCTCGATGCCACTTGGCGTGACGACGTTGACCACACCGGGCGGGATGTCGGTGTGCTCGTCGATGATCCGTGCCAGGGCAAGGCCGGCCAGCGGCGTCAGTGGTGACGGCTTGAGCACGACGGTATTGCCCGCGGCCAGTGCCGCGCTCAGTTTCATCACATTGAGCATGTGCGGGAAGTTCCACGGCGTCAGGATCGCGACCACACCCAATGGTTCGTAACACAGCAGCGTGCTCCCGTTCTGTTCTTCGGTCAGCTGCAGCGCCAGTTCGGCAGCGCGAGTGGGCAAGTAGGCGGCGTTGTCGACCTGGATTTTTCGTTCGTTGGCGACGCAGCCCCATTCGATTTGTGCCAACGTGAGGAACTCGTCGGCGTGCTTGTGCAGCGCGTCGCCGAGCTGGACGAGGCATGCTGCGCGCTCCCCGGGTGCAGTGTCGGCCCACGGGCCCGAGTCAAACGCCCGGCGGGCAGCCGCAATCGCCTCCGTCACCTGACCGACACTGGCGTCGGGCGCGTGGGCAATCCTGTCTTCGGTGGCCGGGCAGATGTCGTCGTAGCGACCGTCTTCCGGGTCAACCCACCGGCCGTCGATGTAAAGCCCGTAGCTGTCGATCAGTGAGCGGGCGTCAGCCATCCGGGTTCCTTTCGGCGCTCCGACATCTCAAGCGGGATTCCGCCGCGTCCGCGAACTTTCCCGCGTGGACGGATCGCGTGCTGTGTCGGGTCGCGGGAACAGCGGCCGCAAGCCCGCCGGCGGCCGGAATGGCGCCCACTCGCCCAGTGGCTGCGCCAATCGGTCTGCGACAGCAAAGACCACCGCCGGGTTGTGGCCATACCCGAAGTGGCTGCCGATCACCGCGATGTTTTCGGCTTCTGCCGAGCGAAGATCGAGACACGCCTGCCAGGCGACCACCCCGTCGTATCGGGAATAGATCGAGGTCGCCGGCACGGGCAGGGCTTCGGTTTCCAGCTCCAGCGGCGCCGACGCCCGTTCGACATGCAGGTGTGAGAAACGGTTGAACGCCGCGCTGGCACGGGTTTGGTTTCTGTCGGTGAGCCGAAACGGCGTGCCGAAAGTAATGACCTGGCGCACCGACGATGGGCGCCGGCGGGCCATCGCGCGCGCATAGATGCCGCCGAGGCTCCAGCCGATCACGCTCACCGGGCTGCCATACCGGGTATGTAAGTCATCGAGGCGATCGCCCATGCCCGCGACCGCTTGGGCCGTCGGACCGATGTTTCGGCCGAGCCGCCAGCCGTGCACCCGGTAGCCGAGGTCGCGCAGCAGGCGCCGCAAGGCCAATGTCGATCCGTCACCGGCCAACAGGCCGGGCAGCACCAACACCGGATGCCCGTCCCCGGTCGGCAACATCCGCCGCAGTGGTAGCGAAGCCAGCAGCAGCCCGAATTCGGCCGCCGCACGGGCAGGATCGGTCAGCGACAGTGACCATGGCGGAGCGCCGGAGCGCCGCGGGCGCTCGACGGGTTCGAACATCGGCTCAGACATAACTGCGCTGCTCCTCCTCATCGCTTCGTCCCCAGCTTCGCGGGGACCCCGCTGCATCGTCGCCAGCGCGGCGCATAAATGTCAGCCTGCCACCACTTCACCGCTTCGCGCGGCCAGTTCGCCACTCACCCTTTCTGGGTATGCCGCCGCTTTTCTGGGTATGCCGCCGCGATGAGCAGCGACGTACAGACCGGGACCATCACCACGCAGGTGCCGTCCCGACTGGACCGGCTGCCCTGGTCGCGCTTCCACTGGCGGGTGGTCATCGGGTTGGGCGGGGTGTGGATTCTGGATGGCCTGGAAGTCACCATGGTGGGCAATGTCGCGGCCCGGCTCACCGAGCCCGGCAGCGGGATCACGATCAGCGCGGCGCAGATCGGGGTGGCAGCAGCCTGCTACATCGCCGGTGCGTGCACCGGCGCGTTGTTCTTCGGTCAGCTGACCGACCGCTTCGGCCGTAAGAAGCTGTTCGTCCTCACGCTGGTGATCTATCTGGCGGCCACTGCAGCGACGGCCTTCTCGTTCGCGCCGTGGTACTTCTTCGCAACACGGTTCTTCGCAGGCACCGGTATCGGCGGCGAGTATGCCGCGATCAATTCGGCGATCGACGAGCTGATCCCCGCGCGCGTCCGCGGCCGCGTCGATCTGGCGATCAACGGTTCCTTTTGGCTGGGGTCGGCGCTGGGCGCGGCAGGCGCGTTGCTGCTGCTGAACACATCTCTGTTCCCGGTCAACATCGGGTGGCGAATCTCGTTCGGCATCGGCGCGGTGTTCGGCTTAGCGGTACTGATGGTTCGTCGCAGCGTTCCGGAGAGTCCGCGCTGGCTGTTCATTCACGGTCAGGAAGAGGAGGCCGAGCGCATCGTCGCCGGCATCGAGGAGGACATCGAGCGCCAGCAGAACCAGCCGCTGCCACAGCCGGAGGGATCGCTGACGGTCCGCCAGCGCAAGACGATTTCGGTTGCAGAGATCGCCAAGGTGGCCTTCAAGCTCTATCCCCGCCGCGCGATCCTGGGCCTGGCGCTCTTCATCGGGCAGGCGTTCATGTACAACGGCGTCACCTTCAACCTCGGCACGCTGTTGCACGGGTTCTATTCCGTGACCTCCAGCATGGTCCCGGTGTTTTTCATCCTGTGGGCACTGTCCAACTTCGCCGGGCCGCTGCTGCTCGGGCCGCTCTTCGACACGGTCGGGCGCAAACCGATGATCTCGCTGTGCTACCTGGGTTCGGCCGTGCTGGCGGCGGTTCTGGCCGGCGTATTCGTGAGCCAGCTCGGCGGCGTGTGGACGTTCCTCGCCGTGCTGATGGCATGCTTCTTTTTGGCCGGTTCCGGTGCCAGTGCCGCATACCTGACGGTCAGTGAAGTCTTCCCGATGGAGACCCGTGCGCTGGCGATCGCGTTCTTCTACGCAGTCGGAACAGCGATCGGCGGCATCAGTGGCCCCGTGCTGTTCGGTCAACTGATCGGATCCGGAGAGCGCCATCTGGCTGTCCTGTCATTCCTGATCGGCGCGGTGGTCATGGCGATTGCGGGCGTGGTCGAACTGTTCCTCGGCGTCAAGGCCGAGGGCCAGAAGCTAGAGGACCTCGCGCAGCCACTGACGACCGCGGACGCGTGACGCCAATGTCGTGGACGTGCCGGCTGATGGGCCACCGACCGCGGTTCCATGCCGCGGGCTGCACTATGCACTGGGCGTGCGAGCGCGGCTGCGGCCAAGCCAGCGGCTACAAGACGTACCCGACCGCCCAGCAGGCGCAGCGATACGCCACTGCCTTTGATCGTCGCAACGAGTTAGGCAAGCGGGCACCGCTGATCGGGCTGCTGCCACTTCGGCTGTGGCACAGGTTTCGTCAGCCGTCAACGCTGCGCCAGCGCCCGCAGGAAGAAACCTAGGTTGGCCGGGCGCTCGGCCAGACGTCGCATGAAATACCCGTACCACTGGGTGCCGAACGGCACATACACCCGTACCCGGTTACCGGTGTGAGCCAGCCGAAGCTGCTCGCCATCGCAGATGCCATAGAGCATCTGGTACTCGAAATCATCGACGCCCCGGCCAGATTCGCGTGCCAGCACCGGACCCGTCTCGACGATCACGGGGTCGTGCGAAGCGACCATCGGGTAGCCCGTTCCTGCCATCAGCACCTGAAGGCAACGCAGATACGAATCGGTGACCGCAGCGCGGTTGCGGTAAGCCACCGACGCCGGCTCGTCGTAGGCGCCCTTGCACAATCGAACTCGGGCCCCAGCGGCCGCGCAATCTCGGCAATCACCCAGCGTTCGCCGCAGATACGCCTGCAAAACCACCCCCAGCCAAGGGAAGTCGGACCGCAGGTCAGCGATGATGGACAAGGTCGACTCGGTAGTGGTGTGGTCTTCGGCATCCACCGTCACCCACGCGCCGGCCTGTTGCGCGCGTGTGCAGATGGTGTGGAGATTTTCCCGCGCGATCTTCTCGCCGTTGCGCTCCAGGGCCTGCCCCAGCGCCGAAAGCTTGACCGACACCTCGAGCGGTCGCACACCGTCGAGCGTCGCATCGAATCGCCTGCCCAGTGCATCGAGTAGGTCAAGGTAGGCCTGCATGGTCGCGGTGGCGTCATCGGCATCGGCGACGTCCTCGCCCAGGTAGTCGACGGTGACCATGCGACCCGAAGCCCGCAGTCCGGCAACGCTGCCTAGCGCCTGCTCCAGCGTCTCCCCCGGCACAAACCGGTGCACCACCGTGCGAGTGAGCGATAGCCGCTCGACGGTGCGGCGCAACCGAGCTGATCGACTGGCGGCCAGGATCGCCGGGCGTACCGTGCCAAACGCACCGGTTTTGGGGCGACCCGCTGCGCCCGGCTCCGCCGCGCTGGCGATCGCCCCGGACATTATCCCGCCATGTGCGGATAGTTATGGTCGGTGGCCGCGACGAAGGTCTCCTTGATCGTGCGTGCCGATGTCCAGCGCAGCAGATTCAGCGCCGAGCCGGCCTTGTCGTTGGTCCCCGATCCGCGGGATCCGCCGAACGGCTGGCGCCCTACTACCGCCCCGGTCGGTTTGTCGTTGACGTAGAAGTTGCCGGCCGCGAACCGGAGCCGGTGCTGCGCGGCCAGCACGGCGTCCCGGTCCTCGGCGATCACCGCGCCAGTCAGCGCGTAGCGCGATCCGGTGTCGACCACGTCAAGGATCCGTTCGTAGGCGTCGTCGGGGTAGACGTGGACCGACAGCAGCGGGCCGAAGTACTCGGTGGAAAATGCCTCGTCGGCCGGGTCGTCGGACAGCAGCACTGTTGGACGCACGAAATACCCCACGCTGTCGTCGTATTCGCCGCCGACCGCGATCGTGACGGCGGCCGTGCCTTTGGCCCGCTCGATCGCGTTGACGTTCTTGGTGAAGGCCCGCCGATCGATCAGCGCGCCGCCGTAGTTGGCGAAGTCGGTGATATCGCCGTAACGCAAGTCAGCGGTCGCCGCCAGGAAGTCATCGCCCATCTTTTGCCACACCGAGTGCGCGATGAACGCCCGCGACGCCGCCGAGCATTTCTGGCCCTGGTAGTCGAACGCCCCGCGGATCAAGGCGGTGCGCAGCACCTCGGGTTGCGCCGAGGCGTGGGCGACGATGAAGTCTTTGCCGCCGGTCTCGCCGACTAGCCGGGGGTAACTGCGGTAGCGCTCGATGTTGGTGCCGACTTCACGCCACAGCTGCTGGAAGGTGGCCGTCGACCCGGTGAAGTGGATGCCGGCCAGCCGCGAATCTGCCAGCGCCACATCGGAAACCGGGTAACCGTCGCCGGTGAGCAGATTGATCACGCCCGGCGGTAATCCGGCGGCCTCCAACAGCTGCATGGTCAGATATGCCGCCAAGGTCTGGGTGATCGACGGCTTCCACACCACGGTGTTTCCCATCAGCGCTGGCGCGGTGGGCAGGTTGCCGGCGATCGACGAGAAGTTGAATGGCGTAATCGCGTAGACGAATCCGTCCAACGGCCGATAGTCGGTGCGGTTCCATTCGCCGTGCCCGCTGATCGGCTGCTGCGCCAGAATCTGGCGGGCGAATGCGACGTTGAACCGCCAGAAGTCGATCAGCTCACAGGGCGCGTCGATCTCGGCCTGGTAGGCGGTCTTGGATTGACCGAGCATGGTTGCGGCGGCGATCGTGTCCCGCCACGGCCCGGCCAGCAGATCGGCCGCACGCAGAAAAATCGCGGCGCGTTCGTCGAACGGGGTTGCCGCCCAGTGGGTCCGGGCCGCCATGGCAGCTTCGATTGCCGCCGCGGCGTCGGCGTGGGTGGCGTTGGTCAACGTGCCGAGCTTGGCGGCGTGCCGGTGCGGTTGAACGACGTCGATTCGCTCACCGGCGCCCAGCCGATGCGCGCCGCCGACGACATGCGGCAACTCGATGGGGTCGGCGGCCAGCGAGTTCAGTGCGGCGCGCAGCCGCACCCGTTCGGCGGAATTCGGCGCATAGTCACAGACCGGTTCGTTGGCGGGCAGCGGAACATCGGTAATCGCGTCCATGGTCTCAGGATGCTCGCCGACGGGCCCAACATGCTTGGTTGATCAGACAAGGAGGATGACTCCGAATAGTAGAATCGGACAACATGCGGGTGGCCGGACTGGCGCTGGGCCAGCTGCTGCTGGCGCTGGACGCGACCATGGTGAGCCTGGTCGACGCTCCGCGCGGACTGGATCTGCCGGTGGCCTCGGCGGCGCTGATCGATTCCGACGATGTCCGACTGGGATTGGCGACCGACGCGGATTGGGCCGACGTGTTCTTGTTGCTCGGTGTCGGCGACGAAGAGGCTGTCCGGTGGCTGGATGGGCAACTCAAGCAGGCAAGCGCGCCGGCGGCCGTCTTCGCCAAGGAGCCGTCCGACGCGCTGGTGGCCCATGCCGTCCGATCGGGGACGGCGGTGGTGGCGGTGGATCCGCGGGCCCGCTGGGAACGGTTGTACCGCTTGGTCAACCATGTCTTCGAACACCACGGTCCTTCGCCGGCCGATCCACACTATGACTCGGGCACCGACTTGTTCGGCCTGGCGCAAGCGGTCGCCGACCGTGTCCACGGCATGGTCAGCATCGAGGACGAGCAGTCGCACGTGCTCGCGTATTCGGCGTCCAATGCCGAGGCCGACGAGCTGCGGCGGCTCTCCATCCTCGGCCGCGCCGGGCCGCCCGAGCATCTGGAGTGGATCAGCCGATGGGGCATCTTCGACGCACTACGTAGCAACGACCAGGTGGTTCACGTCGCGGAACGCCCGGAGTTGGGGCTGCGGTCACGCCTGGCGATCGGGATTCATCAGCCGCCAGTCGACACCCGGCGCGCGCCCGGGTTCGCCGGTGCGATCTGGGTGCAGCGGGGTTCGACCGCGTTGGCCGACGACGCCGAGGAGGTGTTGCGTGGCGCGGCCGTGATGGCCGCGGGCATCATGTCGCGGCTGGCGGCCCGGCCGTCGGCGCATGCGCTGCGGGTGCAGCAGCTGCTGGGCCTGGCTGACGCGGATCGGCTGGATACCGGCGACCTCGCCCGCGAGCTGGGCATCGCCGCAGACGGCAGCGTCACGCTCATCGGGCTAGACGCCGCGGATCGCCATACCCGGCTGACTGAGATAGTCGCCTTGAGCGCCAGCGCTTTTCGGGCTGACGCTCAAGTCACCTCAAGCGGAGCACGAATATATGTGCTGTTTCCGCACATCAACAAGCCGGCGTCGCTCGCCTCGTGGATTCGCGGCATGATCGGCACCCTGCGTGCGGAGCTGGGTCTGCGTCTGCGGGCTGTCGTGGCAGCGCCGGTCCGCGGACTCTCCGAGGCGGCCGCGGCACGCGCCGACGTGGACCGGGTGCTGGACAGCGCTGAGCGCCATCCGGATTCGATCGGTTCGGTCACCTCGGTTGCCGAAGCGCGCACCACCGTGCTGCTCGACGAGATCGTCACGATGGTCCGCGCCGACGACCGGCTCATCGACGCGCGGGTGCGCGATCTGCGTGGCCGTCAGCCGGCGCTGGCCGAAACACTGCGGATTTACCTGGACGGCTTCGGCGATGTGGGTGCGGCGGCGCAACGGCTGCACGTGCATCCCAACACCGTGCGCTACCGAATCCGCCGGATTGAACAGGTGCTGTCGACGTCGCTGGCCGATCCTGATGTACGGCTGGTTCTTTCGCTGAGCTTGCGGGCTACCGAGCACTCGGGATGATCGTGCGGGTCAGCCGCTCACGTGCGGCGACGGCGCCTCCGGCCGGCCGGAAATTTGCGCGTCGTGCCCCGCGCCGGCCGCCATGCTGGCGGCCTCGCCGCGCGCCAGAGCCACCGTCGCGACGATCACCAACACCGCCGAAGCCACCAGCAAAAGCCACTCTGGCCCATCGGCCTCCAGCGTCTCCTTGAGCACGATGATTCCCAGCGTGGTGGCCACCACCGGCTTCGCGACGGTCATCGTCGGCAATGACGCGGTCAGCGCACCGGCACGAAAAGCCGACTGCTGAAAGATCATCCCGGCCACTCCGGCGAGCACCCAGGCGTACAGCTCAGGTGTTCGCACCAATTCGCCGGCCCCGTGTTCGAGTACGTCGACGACACCCTTGGTCAGCACCGCGAACAGCGCCAACGACGAACCCGACACCGCCGCCAGCAGCACCGCCGAGGCCGGGCGATCCGACCAAATCCGGGCAGCCAGCACACACAGCGCCAACGCCGGACCCATCACGACGGCCACCAGGATCCACGTTTCCATTGGGCCACGGGACTGGCCTTCCGTCGGATCCGCGACCGTGACGAGGACCGCCAACGCGGCGGCCAGCACTACCGCCCAGCTCCACTCCCGGCGGGTTATCCGATGCCGACTGAACCGCGCATAGATGGGCAGCGCGAACAGCAGCACCGTCACCTGCAGCGCCGTGACCAACATGACCGAGCCCTTGTCGAGCGCCGCAGCAAGCAGACAGTAGCTGGCGATGTCGCCAATGCCGCCCAGCCACCACCGGCCGTCGCGGACCAACATGCCGAACAGCTCCAGGTGTCCGACCTGTTTGTCGGTGATCTCCTGCGCGCAGCGCTGACGCACCACGCTGCCGATCGCGGCGGCCAGCGCAGCGCAGAGGGCAAGAAAGCCCGCGATATCCGTATTCGACATGGGTGACCTCCTCGCCGACATTCAGCCCGGGAAGCCGCTACGCCCACGCGCTGTTCACCTGGGCTGTTTCGTCCGCGGTGACTCTAGTGTGCAGAGAGTGCTCAACAGGTCTCGCGCCGAAACCACCCCAAATACTTACGGGAACAATCTAGACGCCGTTCAAAGCGGAAATTTGGTGCCCGTCAGCTCTTCGGACAGCTCCCACAGCGCCTCGGCGGTGGTGGCGCGTGTGGCCGGCCAGTTACGCCAGGTCGGCTGGGAGCGGCCATACAGGCCGAATCGCGGGCCGACGAAGGTGTTGCCGGGCAGATCCTGCGATACCGCGTACAGCGTCTGGCGGGCGCCGAAGTCGGCGTCGGTGGACACCACACGATCGACCGCCAAGACCGCCGCGTCGCCCAGCTTGCGGCCGGAGTTGCCTTGCAGGTTGGTGTGTGACCAGCCGGGGTGGGCGGCCAGCGCGCGCAACGAGCTGCCGGCGACATCCAGGCGGCGCTGCAGCTCGCTGGTGAACAGCAAATTGGCCAGCTTCGACTGGCTGTAGGCCAGCCACGCCGAATACGGCCGGGACTGCCAGTTCAAATCTTTGAGGCTGATGTAGCCGAAGTGGTGCATCAGCGAGGACAACGTCACCACCCGGTCGGCGAGCTTGGGCAACAACAGGTTGGTCAGCGCGAAATGACCGAGGTGATTGGTGCCGATCTGGCCCTCGAAGCCGTCGCCGGTCAGCGCGTACTTGGTGGCCATGATGCCGGCGTTGTTGATCAGGACGTCGACTCGGTCGATGCCGTCGGCGAAGCGCCGCACCGACGAGTGGTCCTGGAGGTCAAGTTGTCGAACCTCGACCTCACCCCCCATGCGCTCGGCGGCTTCGTCACCCTTTCCGGTGTTGCGTACGGCCAAGATGACGTGGGCGCCGACCCGGGCCAATTCACGGGCGGTCACCTCACCCAACCCGGCATTGGCGCCGGTCACGATGACGGTGCGTCCGATGAACGACGGCAGGTCTGCTGCGGTCCAGTCAGGCATGGCAGACACCCTAATCCGAGAGTTGTGCCGGGGCTCCGACGACGCGTGGCCTGTGACACCGGTCATGGGCTCGTCCGAGCCCGGGATACCGCGGGTATCGTGCTGGGATGACGCGCGGAGCCCGACCTGGGCGGATGTATCTAGGCGTCATCGTCAATCCGCAAGCACGCAGGAACCGGGGTGTGGCGGGTGCTCGCAGCGCCGAACTGCGTCGCATCCTCGGCCCGTGGGGCGAGGTGCACGAAACCGCGTCGATCGAGGATCTCCACAAGACCATGGCGGAGCTGCATCCGCGGGTCAGCCATCTCGTGGGCGACGGCGGTGACGGCGCACTGCACTGGTTGGTCAACGAAGTCCAGGACTGTATCGCCGATCCGGAACGCTGGCCGACCTTCGTGCCGACCAACGGCGGCAGCGTCAACGCCGTCGCGCGCAAGGCGCGGGTGCGGGGGCGCGCCGATGCGATTGTCCGGGCGCTGGCGGCCGCCGCGGCGAAGGACCAGCCGCCGCCCGAATGCCGCCTCGACACACTGCAACTCGACGGTGAGACCGAGGACGGCGCGGCGTTTCACCGGATTTGCTTCGGGCTGGCGGCCGGAGGTCTGGGCAATCGGTTCTACGACAAGTACTACGCCAATCCAGACCACAACCGAACGGCCGTCGCACGAACGATCGCTCACACGTTAGGCGACTACGTAACCTCCAAGGTTGCGCCCGGCCACTCCGACCGGACCAACTGGGCGTCGCATCTGTTCGCTCCCACGCACGCCCGCGTCGTGATCGACGGCGAGGAGGTCCCGACACGAACACACCGGTTGCTGCACGCCGGTGCGATCGACCTTCGGATCGGCGGTCCGTTCCGGCTCTTTCCGAAGGCCTCCGAACCCGGTGCGCTGCATTTCCAAGCCGGGGAGACCTCGCCTTCCCGAATCATCGTGCAGCTTCCCGCGGCCCTGACCAACGGCGGAATCAGAGGCAGCCGGGTACGCGATGTCAACGGTCGAGAGATGATCATCGAGGCCGAGGACGAGCCGCTGTCACCGATCATCGACGGCGAGCGTTTCACCGGCATCGTCAAGCTGGTGGCCCACGCCGGACCGAGGATCCGCGTCGCCCAGGTAACGACCAAGGCGTGACGCACCGCTAATTCGCCGGCGTCACCGCCGGGTCTGGATGGTGCGAGTGATCTGAGCGGCGAGTTTGGGGTCGGCCAGCAGTTGGTCGACGAGTGCGGCGAGAACCTCTTGGCCGGTGACGCGCGCGAATCCGAGCCGGTCGGCGGCGTCCCGCTGCCAGCGATCGAGGGCCCGGTGCTGGGCGGGTGAGAGGTCGACCGTTCGGCGAGTCTTTTGAACGCGCGCTCGGCCGACGGAGAAGCGCTCGGTCGGCGCGGCGGCGGCCGCGGCCGTCAATCGCGGGTGGGACCGTTCACCGTCAGCGTGGTTCATCGTGGGCCCTTACGTTCGGCTGAAGATTTCAGTATGTCAGTATATCAGTCTCAGTAGATGCGGAGATCATGAACTGTCCGCCCGCTGGTTCGACCGCCGACGACGCCATGGCCGGCGAGCGGTCTACCCGCCCCGCCGGCTCGCCGACCGTCTCGCCCAGAGCGCCGCCCTCCGCTCACGCCCGCTACGCCGGATGACGCGTTGCCCGTTGGCCTGGGAATGATTGCTGGACGACGAACCGATTGAGGCAAGTATGCGCGCTGTCGCTGTATTTGATGTTTGCCAACGAGCTGTTTGAATGGCCTCCAAATTTATTGCAATTTCTGATGCCGCGGCGCCCGGGCCGCGGGACGGTCATGGAATACGGATGTCCGGAAACGCGTATCTCAGTATCTACGTATCACATGTTTAGGCAGTTTAAAGCGATATCATACTTTACTGAGGTACTGATCGCAGTACCTACGGACATCGTCTCAGTACATCATCCGCTACTGGGCTACTGGGCACACAAGCCTCTCTGAGAATGCAACTTCTTTGATAGCTGTACGCATCCTGTGAGGTTGTTGTGCAAGAAGGAAAAAGCCTTCACGGGCTTTGCTTGAGATACGCTGACCGCGCTACGATCGGGTTTACCGATTCCGGTAAAAACAGTTGTTCTGATGATCTCGGCTAGGACTGACGTAGAGAGGGGTGCTCCTGCGATGGAGACGCTTATCGACTATTTGGACATGTGGGAAGCGCGCAAGCCAGACCAGACCCTCTACCGGTTCGTCGACGTCGACGGTCACGAACTCGAGCAGTACACCTACCACAGCTTCGCCGAGCGGACGCGTGAGCTGGCCGCCTACCTGTACGCAGAGGCCGGTCTTCGGAAAGGAGACCGGGCGCTGCTGGTCTACCCGCCAGGTTTGGAAATGGTGGCAGCTTTGTACGCCTGCGCACGCATCGGCGTGATCGCCGTGCCGGTCAGCCCTCCGCTGCCGATGGCTTTCGAAGCGGGGCTCGCAAAGCTCAGCTACATCGCGCGCGACTGCCAGGCCAAGGCGGTGCTGTCGACCAAGCAGTTCGAATACGACTTCCGATCCCTAGTCGGCAACCCAGAAACCGCCTGGCCCGACGCGGTCCACCCCCCTGAGCTGCCCTGGTACGCGACGGATAGCGCGCAGGACTTCGGCGGCGGGCCCGTGCCGAATACGCCGAATCCAGTGCTGTTCCTGCAGTACACCTCGGGCTCCACCAACGATCCCAAGGGCGTGATCGTCAGCCACGCGAACGCCATCGCCAATAGCGCGGGCTTCGACAACGAGGAACTGGTGTGCGTCAGCTGGCTCCCCCAGCATCACGACATGGGCTTGATCTCGGCGTACTTCTTCGTCCTTGTCCTCGGCGGCAGCACCCATGCAATGTCGCCGGCGGACTTTCTTGTTCGGCCGTCGTCGTGGCTGCGGCTCATCAGTCAGGTGCACGCTACCCACACACCGGCGCCGAATTTCGCGCTGGAGTACTGCCTGCGTGAGGATAAGCTGCCCAGCTCTGAGCTGGAGGGAATCGACCTGAGCAGCCTCGAGTGCATCGTGGTCGGGGCGGAGCCGCTGCGAGCCAAGAGCTTCACCCGCTTCCGGGAGCGGTTCGCGCCCTACGGTCTGGAGCCCAGCGCGCTGACCGGCGCGCATGGCTTGGCCGAAAACACTTTGTGCGTGTCGCTCAAGGGCCGCCAGACCCTGGCGCTGAACAAGCGCGCACTGGACAAGAACGTCGTCCGGATCGAAAAGGCCCTGCCCGAGAACAGCAACCAGGCCCCGGTCGTCAGCTGCGGCAAGCCGCTGGCGAGCAACGTCGTCCGCATCGTCGACCCCGAGTCACGCCAGGACCTGGGCGAGGGCCGGATCGGCGAGATCTGGGTGGACGGCCCGTCCAAGGGAGGCGGCTATTGGCGCCGCCCCGACAAGACCGAAGAGACCTTCGGAGCGCGCATCGTGGGCGATGCCGAGCACACCTACCTGCGCACCGGCGATCTCGGCTTCCTTTATGAAGGTGAGCTGTTCTGCTGCGGCCGGACCAAGGACCTGATCATCGTCCGCGGCGTCAACTCCTACCCCAGCGACATCGAGGTGGTCGTCGAACAGGCCGCCGAGATCCGCAGAGGCTGCGTCGCCGCCTTCGCGGTCGAGCGCGACGACGAAGAGGTGTTGGCCGTGGTCGCCGAAGTGCGGGACGAGCACAAGCTTCCGGACGGCAAGGCCATGGCTCGAGCGATCCGCAGGCAATGCCACATCGATCCGCACACCATCGTGTTCGCGCCGCAGCGCAGCGTTCCCAAGACAACGTCGGGGAAGATCAGGCGGGCCGAGACCCGCAAGCTTTGGCGCAGCGGCGAGCTGCGCGTGTTGGCCAGCTATACCAGTCCGGCCCAGGAGGGCCTGGACACCGACGCGGGTCCGTTGGATCGTTTCCGCTATCTCGTCGAGAGCTATGACCTGACCGGGGACGAGGACTGCTCGTTCGCCGATCTCGGTATCGACTCGCTGACGTTGGCGGAGCTCCGCACTGACCTGCAACGTCTTCTGGAAGAGCACGGTGCGGGCGAATTGGCCGACGAGGTCAACACGCGCCTGCTTCAGCGGCTGACGGTCGCCGAGTTCTTCCAGCTCATGCGGCAGTTCGGTGAGGGGTCCGAACTGCCGCTCCAAGCCGTGCGGGAACAGCTGGATCAGATTTCGGCTGAGTATGAGGCGTACGAGGCCCAGCAGATGCGCGCCGACGCGCAGCTGCCGTTGCCGGAGCTTCCGCCGGCGCGGCCGGGCGCGCCCACCGACATCCTGTTCACCGGCGCTACCGGGTTCCTGGGACCGTTCCTGCTGAGCAACCTGCTCGGCCAGACGGCCTACACCGTCCACGCGCTGGTCCGCGCTACCGATGCGGCACACGGACTGGACCGGATCCTCGCGTCGTTGCGTCGAGCTCAACTATGGTCACCGGAGCTCGAAGCCGACGTCCGGTCGCGGGTGAACGTGGTCTGCGGGAACCTGGCCGAACCCAACCTCGGCATCGGCGAGGCGGAGTTCCGTCGACTGGCCGACAACGTCGATGCGATCGTGCACAACGGCGCGCTGGTCGACTATGTGCGGACCTACGACGGCCTGCGGCCCGCCAACGTGCTCGGTACCCGGGACCTGCTTCGGCTGGCCATGACTAGCCACCGCAAGGCCTTCCACCTGGTCTCCAGCACGTTCATCTACGGCTGGAGCACCCTGCCGGTGGTCGGCGAGTGGGACGCGAACACGGAGATGAGCGGGCTGGATTTCGGTTACTCGCAGACGAAGTGGGTCGCCGAGCAGCTCACGCTGGCCGCCCAGCAGAAGGGCCTCGACGTGCGCATCTACCGGCCGTCGCTGATCTCTCCGACCAGCGCAGGATTCGGCAGCCAGGAGGACATCTTGGTGCGGCTCACGGCGTTCATGATCCAGCACGGCATCGCCGCCGAAGCGTACAACCAGATCAGCCTGCTGCCGGCCGACCTGATCGGCGAACACATCGTCTCGCTGATGGGTCTGCCGAAGGATGACACGGTCTCCGGTGTCTTTAATATGACCGCGGATGGTTACTACAACCTGATGGACGTCACCCGGATCCTGTCCGAGCGGTACGGCTACCGGTTCGACTACCACGACATCGCGTCCTTCACCGAGCAGGTGAATCAGCGGTGCGGTCCACGCGATTCGCTGTATCCGCTGGCCGATTTCCTGACCCGCTCGGCCGACAAGATCTCGGCGATGAAGGACAAGCGCTATGACAACGCCCAATACCAGTACGCTCGGGCACTGGCCAAGGCTCGGCTACGGGAGCCGGCGCTGACCGACACGGTCGACCACCTCGTGCAGTTCCTGCGGCAAGAGCGTCTGATCACCGAGTCGGAGGCCGAGGCGCAGTGCAGCGCCTGACCGCCGTCTAGATTTAAGTATCAGGATGTTGAGGCAAGGGGTTCACGATGTTTACCGTCGATGACCAGGCAGCCGGTCCGCACTATTCTCGTGGCGGAGCCGCGCTCGATCACGAGCGACTCGTGCTTCAGCCTCGTGACGTCGAGTTCGACTGGGTGAAACTGCCGTTCTATTACGTGCCCAACGAGCCCTTCGCCACCCACTTCTGCAACGTCTTGCACCTGCTGCTGCCGGCGGGCGAGGAGTGGATCGTCGACGTGTTCAAGAAGTCGTTGCCGCTGATCCGCGACGACCAACTGCGGCTGGACGTGCAGGGCTTCATCAGCCAGGAAGCCATGCACTCCCAAGCACATTCGGGCGTGGCCGAGCACTTCGCGGCCAAGGGCGTCGACCTGACACCGTTCACCGACCAAATCCGCTGGCTGTTCAACAAACTCGTCGGTGACCGGCCCCGGTGGAGCCGCCGGCGACAGCAGAGCTGGCTGTTGGAGCGGGTGTCGATCGTGGCGGCCCTCGAGCACTACACCGCGATCCTGGGTGAATGGATTCTCGACACACCTCAGCACGACGCCCTCGGCACCGATCCGGTGATGCTGGACCTGCTGCGTTGGCATGGCGCCGAAGAGGTTGAGCACAAAGCGGTCGCGTTCGACACGATGAAGCATCTACGTGGCGGGTATTGGCGACAGGTACGTACCCAGCTGCTGGTGACGCCGGCGATGCTGTGGTTGTTCGTTCGCGGCGTGCGGTTCATGTACTCGGTCGACCCGTACATGCCGCCCGGCAGCAAGCCACGCTGGCGCGATTACTTCGGCGCGGCACGCCGGGGTTTGGTGCCAGGACCATTCGAATTCCTGCGCGTCATCCTCGCCTACTACACGCCTGGTTTTCATCCGTCCCAGTTGGGCGGGGTCGGTCGAGCGGTCGACTACCTGGCTCGATCACCTGCTGCCCGCGCCTCGCACTGATGACTCACACCATCACCGCCTCGGACGGCGTTTCGCTGGCGGTCCACGCCTACACCGATATCGATCAGCGACGCCCAACCATCCTGGCGATTCACGGCTACCCGGATAACCACCATGTCTGGGACGGGGTGGCGCAGCACCTTACGGACCGATACAACGTTGTGGCCTACGACGTGCGCGGCATCGGTGAATCGTCCGCGCCGGCTGACCGGTCGGGATATCGTCTGCCCCAACTTGTTTCGGACACGGGCGCGGTGATCGACAGCCTCGGGGTCGACGAGGTTCACCTGCTGGCCCACGACTGGGGGTCGATCCAGGCCTGGGCGGCGGTCACCGACGAGTCGGTGATGGGCAAGATCGCCTCGTTCACCTCCATCTCGGGGCCGCACCTGAATTACGCGGGCAGGTTTCTGCGGTCGGCGCGTACACCACGGGCCGTCGCCGATGTCGCCAGGCAATTCCTGGCCTCGACCTACATCTGGTTCTTCTTGTGCCCGGGCGCCCCGGAGCTGGCGATCCGGTCCCGGGCGACGGCGAAAGTGTTTGAGGCGGTTGCGCGTATCGGCCGATCAAGCACCCGCAGCCAACGTGGTGCGGTGCCTCGATCGACACACGACTACCTCAATGGCCTGAACCTGTACCGCGCCAACATGCCTGGACCGCTGCTGTCCCCCGGCGAGCAGTTGCCGCAGACCCGCGTCCCGGTGCAGGTACTCGTACCGCGCAAGGACTATTTCGTGTCGCCTCCTCTGCAACGGTTCACCGGCGCAATTCCGGACGGCAGCCGGGTCATCACGATCGAGGGCGGACACTGGGTGGTCAGCTCGCGTCCCGACGTCATCGCCCGGCTGACCAGCGAGTGGGTCGACTTGGTCACCGAGGGCGCAGCTCCGGTTGGGCAATCCGTTGCCGGCGCCGGCCGTCGTGACGTGCGCGGCAAACTCGTACTGGTGACCGGAGCGGGCTCCGGGATCGGCCGGGCCACCGCGGTGGAGTTCGCCCGTCAGGGCGCAGCCACCGTCGTGCTCGCCGACCGAGATCACGCTGCTGCCAACGACTCTGCAGAGATGGTCCGGGCGGCCGGCGCCGAGGCCGCGGTCTATCAGCTCGACGTCACCGACGAAGCGGCGATGGACGACCTTGCCGCCCAAGTACACAACAAGCACGGCGTGGTCGACATCCTGGTCAACAATGCCGGCATCGCGATGGCGGGCCGGTTCCTGGAGACAACGTCGGAGCAGTGGGACACCATTATCGGAGTCAACGTGCGCGGCGTCATCAACGGCAGCCGGGCGTTCGGCGATCAGATGGTCGAGCGCGGCCAGGGCGGCACGATCATCAACATCGCGTCGGCGGCGGCGTTTCTGCCGTCGAAATCCATGGTGGCCTACGGAACCACCAAGGCTGCGGTGTTGGCGTTGAGCGAATCGATGCGCGCGGACCTCGCCGACGACGGCATCACGGTCACAGCGGTGTGCCCGGGTTTCGTCAACACCAACATCGCCAAAAGCACCATCTACGCCGGTATGTCGGCCGACGCGCAAGAGCGGGCCCGGCAGAAGGCCGACGCGGCTTACCGGCGGCGCAACTACACGCCGGAGGCCGTCGCGAAGGCGATCGTCAAGTCCGTGCGGACCGGGTCGCCGGTACTGCCGATCGCGGCCGAGTCCCGCATCGGTTACGCCATGCGGCGCATCAGCCCCTCGCTGGTCCGGCTGGTCGCGCGATTCGACATCAGGCAGACATGAGAGACAAAGCGACGCAGAGCGTTTGGGCCAGTAGACCGCAAGACCTCTACGGCCGCCGGAAGCGCGACCGAATCTACACCGCGCTGGTCGGCGTGGGCGCACTGTTCGGCGGCTTCGCGTCGGCGTCGCGCTGGACGCCATCGCGGGTATCGCCGGTGCAGCGCGCCAACACCGCGGTAATCACCGAACGCCACTTGCTTTCACCCGACGTCGTCGGTTTGACATTGACTGATCCCGACGGTGGATTGCTGCCGTCCTGGACGCCCGGCGCGCACATCGACGTTCGGCTGTCCTCACAACGCCGCCGGCAGTACTCGCTGTGTGGGCCGCCCGGGCGGCGCACCGACTACCGGATCGCGGTGCGCCGGATCGCCGACGGCGGTGGCGGTTCGATCGAGATGCATGACGCTTTCGACGTCGGCGACACCCTGGTTTTCGAAGGCCCGCGCAACGCGTTCTACCTTGTCACCGACGAACGTGAGGTGTTGTTCGTGATCGGCGGCATCGGGGTGACGCCGATCCTGCCCATGATCCAGCTGGCTGCGCAGCACGGAATCAATTGGCGCGCCGTATATGCCGGGCGTAGCCGCCAGTACATGCCACTGCTCGACGAGGTGGTGGCAGTGGCGCCGGATCGGGTCACGGTATGGGCCGACGACGAGCGTGGCCGGTTCGCCACCGCGGAGGAGTTGCTTGCCGACGCCGGACCCACGACGGCTGTCTACGTGTGCGGTCCGACCGGCATGCTGGACTCGGTGCGCACCGCGCGCGACAAACATGCCAATGCGCCACTGCACTACGAACGGTTCAGCCCGCCGCCAGTCGTCAATGGCGTCCCGTTCGAGCTGGAGCTCGCGCGCTCGCGACGGGTGCTCAGCATTCCGGGCAACCGGTCGGCGCTCGACGTCATGCTCGACCACGACCGCACGACCGCGTATTCGTGCCAGCAAGGGTTTTGCGGGACCTGCAAGGTCAAAGTACTGGCCGGAGACGTCGATCGCCGCGGGCGCACCGTCGAGGGCGAGGACGAGATGCTAGTCTGCGTGTCGCGAGCGAAAAGCGACCGCGTCGTGATCGACGCCTAGCGGCGATCGCAAGCGCGGCCGTGGCGATCGCGAGCGCGGCGGAGCCGGGCGCGGCGGGTCGCCACAATTGGCGAAGCCGGGCGCCGCGGGTCGCCGGCTGATCAACCTGATCAACCTGCTTGCCGGATTTCCGCGCGGCTATAGATTTCACCGAGGAACTGCTCGACGGCCACCGCCGCATGTGCGGCACGCGCGGACCCGAAGATATCGAAAGCATGCTGTGCGAACGGCAATTCGGCGTAGACCACCGGGTTGCGGCTGACTTCACGCAGCCGCGAGCTGAAGGCGCGGGCCTGCTCGACCGGGATCAGCGAGTCATTGCGTCCGTGCAGCACGAAAAACGGTGGCGCGTCCTGCGAAACACAGCTGATCGGTGAGGCAGCACGGAATGCATCGACGGTCTCGTTGCGCGACAGTTTGAACACGTACTTGGCCAGTGACGGCACCATCAGCGGGTGCATCGACGTATCGGTTGCGGTGAAGTCGTAGACGCCATAAAACGGGACCGCTGCCCGCACGCTGGTATCGGCACCCTCGAAACCGGGTTGAAACTGCGGATCATTCGCCGTGACCGCCGCCAGCGCGGACAGGTGCCCCCCCGCGCTGCCGCCCGTGATCGCGATCCAGTCAGGGTCGCCGCCGTATTCCGCGATGTGCTCCCTGGTCCAGGCCAATGCACGTTTGACATCGATCAAGTGGTCGGGCCACGTCGAGCGCGGACTAAGGCGGTAGTTGATCGCGACACACACCCAGCCCAGCTCTGCCAGATGGCTCATCAACGGATAGGCCTGTTGCCGTTTACTGCCCACCATCCACGCGCCGCCGGGAACCTGCAACAGCACCGGTGCCCGACCATTCGGGTCCAGATCGGGGCGCCGCCAGATGTCGAGGTGGTTGCGCGAGCCATAAGGGCCGTAACTGATGTCGGTGTCGTGCGCATAGTCGCCGTAGACCCGCATCATCCGGAGCAGACCGGGGGTTTTGGCGGTGCCCGCGCCGGCCGGCAGCTTCCACAAGTCACCCGAGTCGGTGCGACGGCCCACGCCCAGTCCCGCGTCCAGAGCGGCGGTCAGTGGCCGGTCAGCTTGACGGCCGATGCGATGCAGCCCCACCAGGCCCAGCCATGACAACGCGGATACCAGCCAGGCGAACCAGCGCAGCCGCGGAGTGAGCCAGCGGGTTGCAGCGGCCAGCAGCGTCGCCTGGCTGCCCACGATTGGCAGCGGAAGCTCCGACGCGAACACTCCGTAGCCGAACGCAAACAGCGAGGGATAGCCTCGCTTGCTCAGCGGCTGGTACCCGTTGAGCGTGAATGCCAGTCCGGTCAGCGGAGCCAGTACGGCGAGCAATCGCTTCACAATTGTCCTTCGGTCGGCGGCGCAAATCACTTAACCACCCGCTGGTCTGTTCATTGATGAGTGGGGGGACCCCGACAACCTGAGACACAGATCCACGGTTGCTGGCGGTCTCGGGGCCCGCCATGACACGATCCGCGCCAACCAACGAGTGAAACCTCTCAAACCACTGAAACCACTTCCGCCACTGTGGCTTCAGTGGTCCCGTCTCGCGGATTGTTGTCGGTGCCCAGCGGTACTATTCAAACATGCGTTCGAGTAGCCGGGAAGAGATCGACGAGGTCTTCGACGGGCTGTCCGCATACCTCAAACGCGCCCAGGACCTGTGCTTTGACGGGCTGACCACTCCCGAGCGGCTGACCCTGCTGCAGCGCACCGAAACGCTGCGCCGCCAGCTGCCCGCCGTCGAACATCCGCTGATCAACCAGCTCGGCGAGCAGGCCGACGAAGCCGAGCTGGGTGGCAAGCTGGCGTTTGCGTTGGCGGAGCGGTTGCAGATCACCCGTGCGGACGCCTCGCGGCGTATCGGTGAGGCCGCCGATCTGGGGCCGCGCCGCGCCATCACCGGCGAACCGTTGGAGCCGCTGCTGCCCGCGACGGCCGAGGCGCAGCGTGCCGGACGTATCGGGGCCGGGCATGTGGCGGTGATCCGCAGCTTTTTTCACCGGCTGCCCGACGCGGTGGATGTAGAGACCCGCCAGCGCGCCGAAGCCCACCTAGCGCAGCTGGCCGGCGAGCATCGCCCCGATGACTTGAGCAAGTTGGCCGACCGACTCACCGACTGTCTGAACCCTGACGGCGATTTCACTGACAATGATCGGGCACGGCGGCGCGGCCTGATCTTGGGTAAACAAGACGTCGATGGGATGAGCCCGATCACCGGATATCTGACCCCCGAGGCCCGCGCCACCCTCGACGCGGTGTTGGCCAAGCTGGCCGCTCCGGGCATGTGCAACCCCGACGACCCCGCCCCATGTGTGAGCGGCACCCCGTCGCAGGAGGCGATCGAGCGCGACACCCGCAGCACCGGCCAACGCAACCACGACGCGCTCAACGCTGCCTGTCGCGCGCTGTTGGCGTCGGGTGAGTTGGGCCAACACAACGGCCTACCGGCCACCATCATCGTCTCCACCACCCTCCAAGAACTCGAAGCCGGCGTCGGCAAAGCCCTCACCGGCGGCGGCACCCTGCTACCCATGATCGACGTGATTCGGCTGGCCGCCCACGCTCATCACTACCTGTCGATTTTCGACAACGGCAAAGCCATCGGGCTTTACCACACCAAACGCCTGGCCTCCCCCGGTCAGCGCATCGTGCTCTACGCCAAGGACCGCGGCTGCACGTTCCCCAACTGCGATGTGCCCGGCTACCTCACCGAAGTCCACCATGTCACCGACTACGCCCAATGCCGCGAAACCGACATCGACGATCTCACCCTGGCCTGCGGACCGCACCACAAACTGGTCACCTCCGGCGGCTGGAAAACCCGCAAACTCAAAAACGGTGATACCCAATGGATTCCACCATCCCACCTGGACCACGGCCAACCGAGAACTAACAGATTTCACCACCCCGAAAGACTGCTCCGGGCAGACGACGATGAGGTGCCGTAGCCAGCGCCGAACTAGGGTTGCGGGCTCGGCCGCGGCAAGCATAGGGTTCGAATACCCAATGCATTACTGGTCGGCATTGTGTTCGGAGCAGCGTGATGACCCAAACTCGCCAACGGGAACCTCGCATCGTGATCATCGGGGCCGGCATGGCGGGGATCGCCGCCGCCCACACCTTCAAGCAAGCTGGCTTCAATGACTTCGTGATCCTCGAAAAGGGTTCCGACGTCGGCGGGGTTTGGCATTGGAACCGCTACCCCGGGTTGCGATGCGACATACCGTCATACGCCTACCAATTCGCATTTTTGCCGAAACCCGACTGGAAGCATGTATGGGCCACCGGCGAGGAGATCCAGCAATACCACCGCGATGTCCTCGAGCGCCTCCAACTCGACCAACAGGTGAAATTGGGATGCGAGGTCACTTCGGCGATCTTCGTCGGCAACCGATGGCGGGTGTCCACGGCCGGCGGTGATGAGATCGACGCCGACTTCGTCGTGGCCGCTACCGGCGTCCTGCACCACCCGTTCATCCCGGACATTCCTGGCTTGGACTCCTTCACCGGACCCGTTATCCACACAGCCCGTTGGACCGACACCGATACTGTGGACAAACGTATCGCGGTGATCGGCACCGGATCGACCGGCGTTCAAGTCTTTTCCGCGCTGCAACCCGACGCGGCACAGATCACTCATTTTGCACGCACGCCTCAGTGGGTGACCTGGATGCCGATGCGACTGCGCCAACCACGCCTAGTCGGCCGGCTGCTGCGGGCACTACCGCGCTTTGAGCGAACGGTCGACTGGGCGCAGCGCCTCGGCTCCGACCAATTCGTCGACTTAGTGACCCGGCAGACTTGGCGGCGACGACTGGCCCAAGGCTATGCGCGGTTGTGTCTTCGGGTGTTGGTGCGGGACAAGGACCTTCGTGCCCGACTCACCCCTGAATATCAACCATTCTGCAAGAGGCAGGTGGTTTCCGGCGACTACTACCGACGGATCTGCCGCCCCAACGCTCGTTTCGTGAGTGAGCCCATCACCGAGATCACCGAGACCGGCCTACGAACTGCGGACGGTGTCCAGCACGACCTCGACGTCATCGTGTTGGCCACCGGCTTCCAGGCGCACAACTACATGCGCCCGATGAACCTGCGCGGCCGCGATGGACTGTCCATCGACGACGCGTGGGAAAAGGGCCCCCGCGCCTGGGCGATGACGGCGATCCCCGGATTCCCCAACCTATTTACGGTCATGGGCCCCAACTCACCGACCGGCGTGATGTCAATGCAACTCGTCGCCGAATTGACGGCCCGCTACATCATTGAATGGCTGCGGCGATTCCGCGTCGGAGAAATCGTGACGGTTGAAGTCACCGAGGAAGCCACCAACCGGTTCGCCGACGACGTCACCGAAGCGATGGTGCCGACCGTGTGGAATTCTGGTTGCAACTCTTGGTATTTCGCCGATGACAACCACATCGACCTCTGGCCGTTCACCCGCAGACGCCTCACTGGCATGTTGACCCGGCTCCGCGACGAGGATTACCTCACCACGTGACGGCGGCTAGTGCACTTCCTCCGGCTGCTCCAGCACGACGTACCTCGGGTCGACCATTGACACCGGCCCGTTGCCGCTCTGCCGCGCTTTCCCGGTGATGCGCAACAGTTGTCCCGGCTGGATGTCGGCGCCTCCTCCCCCGGGACGGAACGTGACGCGGACGTCGCCGCTGTCGTCACCGACTACGATCCACCGCAACGTCCGTCGCCGCTTGGCGATGTCTTCGACCTGGCTGACCCGTCCTTCGATGGTGGCGCGTTGCCCGGGAATCAAGCCCTCCACGGCGATCACCGCCGACGGCCGCTCCGGATGCTCGTAGTCGTCGACATTCTGTTGCTCACCGCGTGACACCCGCGCCTGCAGCTTGTCGACCTCGCGCGCGATGCGCTGCTCGAGCGAGTCAGGAAAGGCGTCCCTGATCCGGGATTGCACGTCGTAGGGGACGATCGTCGCGGCCGCGTCCGGGATGCGGCTGACGGCCCGGGCGATCTTGTCGGCGGTGCGGTCGTGCAGCAGTCGTCCCAGCAGCGGCGCGTACGTGCGGCGCGGCAACAGCACCGTCACGTTGGTATCGGGGTGTTCGTTGCCGGCTTTGGCAACCAGTACCTGTGCGGCGCGGGTGATCTGCCGGTCCGGGCAGTCCACCACCCGCAGCCGGGTGTCGAGATCGAAGTGTTCCCACCGTTTGCGTAACTGCGCGGCAAGAGCAGCGTCGACCATGAAATGTACCGCGATCAGCTCGTCGGACCGCAATCCCCGGCCATATCGCAGCGCCTCGATGACCGCAAGGTCGACGGAGTTCACGAAGACGAACACCCGGTGACGGGCGTATTTGACCAATTCCGGTCGGTCGGTGCGAAACATCTCGAGAATGGCTGCCTCGGCGCGGTATTCGCGGTTCAGACGGGTCAACGCGAACACCAGCAGTGGGAAGACCACCACCACCATCCAGGCGCCCTCGGTGAATTTCGCCACCGCAAAGATGCCCACCACCACTGTCGACAGGATTCCCGCGGAAAGATTGATCGCCAACTTATGACGCCAACCGGTCTGCCGGTGCGTCAGGTGGTGCTTGGTCATTCCGTAGCCGGCCATCGAGAACCCGGTGAACACCCCGATCGCGTAAAACGGCACCAGCGCGTTGACCGAACCGCCGGTCACGATCAGCAGCGCCACCGACAGCGCGGTGAGCGCGATGATGCCGTTGGAGAACACCAGACGGTGACCACGTTTCATCAGCTGACGCGGCAGAAAGCGGTCCTCGGCAACAAAACTGGCCAGCGCAGGGAAACCGTTGAAACTGCCGTTGGCGCCGGTGAACAGGATGGTGGCGGTCGCGGTCTGCACGAGCAGATATAGCCCGTGCCCGAGCAGTCCGTTGCCGAATACCGCACGAGCCACCTCCGAGAGCACCGACGGATACTCGTCAAGGTAGGGAGTGGCATGCGTGGCGTGGGCGAGATAGGCGACACCGGCCAGTAAGAAACCGAGGATGCAGGCCATGGCGGTGAGCACCCGGCGCGCGTTGTGGCCCTGCGGCTTACGAAAGACATTGACCGTGTTGGAGATCGCCTCCACCCCGGTCAACGATGATCCGCCGTTGGCGAACGCGCGTAGCAACACCAGAATCGTCGCACCCATCACCAGCCCGTTGGTGTGGTGGACCGGGACCGCCCCGGCAAGATGCTCAGAATCGTAAACGGGTAATCCCCAGAAGATCTTTCGCACCACACCGGTGACAATCGTCAGCGTGATCATGATCACGAAGGAGTAGGTGGCCACCGCGAACGGCCGTCCTGCTTCCCGCAATCCGCGCAGATTCGCATAACAGATGGCGATCACCACGCCGACAGTGATTTCCAGGCTGTAGGGGCCAAGGGACGGGATCGCCGAGACCACCGCAACCGTCCCCGCCGCTGACTGCACCGCGACCGTGACCACATAGTCGATCAGCAGTGCAGCGGCGGCGACCTGGGCGACCCGTGGACTGAAGTTCTCCCGGGCCACCACGTAGGAGCCGCCGGCCCGGGTGTAGGCCATCACCACCTGGCGATAGGACGCGGCCACCAACACCAGTATCAGCAGGATGACGCCGGTGATCGGGAGCAACAGCACGAAGGCGGCCAGTCCGGCATGCGGCAGCAGCTCCACCAGGATCTGCTCTGGCCCGTAGGCGGTCGACGAGATCGCGTCGGGTGAAAGAGCGCCGAGCGCAACGGGATTCGATAGCCGCTCGGAGCTCAGCTCCTCGGTGATCAAGGGTTTGCCGAGGAAGAGACGCTTGCCCACGTCGCCGATCGACAGCGGGATGCGCAGCGGGCGAGCCGGTGTCGTCACGTGACCAGGGCGCCATCGACGAGTTCGTCGAACCGCTCGATCGCCTCGTCTCCCTCGGCGTCGATTCCTCGCAGCGGGCCGCGGTCGGCCAAATAGCGCTGGGCGTACAACCGGGCGACCAGCGCTTTGCGTTCCGCCCCACGGGATTCCCGCTCCCAGGCTGCCTGCTCGACGAGCAGGGCGCCCGCGTAGACGTCGCCCATGAACTGGGTGAGCGGGAACAGCCGTGCTTCGGCCACCCCGCCGTCCAGTTTGGTCCAGGCGGTGATCGCCGCGTCGAGGTCCTCCACACGGCGTGATACCAACCGCGTCGTGTCGTCGTCGTCCGATACCGACACCGCATCGTGCAGCCGCTCGAGCAGCGGCGTCTGCGCTTCGATGCGCTCGATGCCGCGCCGCACGTCCAGGCACAGGATATTGTCCGGGCCCTCCCAGATGGTGTTGACCTGTGCGTCGCGCAGCAGCCGTGCCACCGGCCAGGACTCGATATAGCCGTTGCCACCGTGGATTTCGATCGCATCCGAGGCCATGGTGATGCCGAGCCGGCAAACCTTGAGCTTGGTGACGGGCACCGCGATGCGCTGACGCACCGGTCTGGGCTGGCGATGGTTGACGGCGCCGGTGCCGTCGAAAACCATCGCCTGGGCGGCTTCGACGTCGACGATCATCTCGGCCAGCTTGCGGCGCATCAACGGCTTGTCGATGAGCGCGTCGCCGAACGCCTGTCTTCGCCGGGCATAACAGAGTGACTCGACCAGCGCGCGGCGGGCGTTGCCGACCGCAAACAAGGCGATGCCCAGCCGCGCGGCATTGGTCAGCTCCATCATCCGGCCGAGCCCCTTGCCGTCGTGCGAGCCTTCGCCGGGCGGTTCGCCGGAGAGCAAAAACGCTTCGGCGTCGACGAACTCGACCTCACCGGAGGCCACCGAGCGGGTGCCGAGCTTGTCCTTCAGTCGGCGGATGCGCACGCCGTTGCGCGACCCGTCGCGCCGCGTCCGCAACACCAGGAAGGTGGCCACCCCACGACTGGAGTCGGGCGCCCCTTCGGGTTTGGCCAATACGACGAAGACCTGGCCGTCGCAATTGGATGCGAACCACTTGAACCCGTTGAGCAGCCAGCTGTCGCCGCTGGTGCGCCGAGCCGTCGTCTCCAGCGCGCCGAGGTCCGAGCCGCCGGTGCGCTCGGTCAACAGTTGCGCGGTCTCGCCCTCCCACTCGCCGGTCTCGAATTTGGCCAGCACGTGCTCGCGCACGTCGGCCGGCGCGTACGCCGCGACCAGTGACTTGACCATGCCGCCGCCGGTGCCCAGCGCACAGCCCATCCCGATGTCCGCCTGGTTGAGCAGATAGTTGGCCGCGAACAACGGCAGCGACGGGTTGACACCGGCTTTTCGGGCGTCGTCTTTGAGAGCCTGGTTCGCGTCCAGGACCGCGCGTTTGGACTCGGTGAACGACGTCGGCTGGAGCACGTTGCTGACGTCATGTCCCCAACGGTCGTAACGCTCGAGCCGCGCCGGGTTGCGGTCGGTCTCCTCTGCCCACCGCGCCACCGGTCCGCCCATCAGTTCGCCGATGCGTGTCAGGTGCTTTTCGGCGACGGCCAATGCATCGGGCTGCAGGTAAGAGGCCATGGTGAACTGCAGGCTCGGATCGGTTTTGTACCAGTTGAGCCCGACGGCTCCTCGGTAGTTCTCCGTGCGGTACCGGTCGGACTTCTCGGGCGTGGCGAACGGCAACCGGTCCACGGCCTCCAGGTCGTACTGGGTCATGGTGTGACGGTATTACACGGCGCTGGAATTGAGCCTCGCAACAGCCAAGAGCTGATAGCCTCCGCCACGATCCCTCGACGTGACTAAAGAGGCTGCTGTGGTGAAACAGTCGTATCCGGTCAAGGCTGCCGGAGCGGTCATCGGTGCGCTGATCGTGATCGGCCTTATGACGCTCGGCAACGCCTCCAGTCCGCCAGTGCTGGCGCTGCCGTCGACGCAGGTGCCGTCGCCCGTTCCGAACCGGCCCGCGGGGGCTCCTGGTGTCGAGGCAGACACCTCGGCGAAGCTCGACTCGTTGGCCATCAAGGGGCGTGCACCCAAGACCGGCTACAACCGCGACCTGTTCGGGCAGCGGTGGAGCGACGACGTGACGGTGGCCGACGGCCACAACGGCTGCGACACCCGAAACGACATGCTGCGCCGCGACTTGATGGACAGCACGATCAAACCGGGAACGCACGGATGCGTCGTGCTGGCCGGGACGCTGAACGATCCCTACACCGGCACGACGATCGCGTTCCAACGTGGCCAGGACACCTCCCGGCAGGTGCAGATCGATCACATCGTGGCGTTGTCGGATGCGTGGCAGAAGGGCGCCCAGCAATGGGACGAGGACAAGCGCCGCAACTTCGCCAACGACCCGCGCAACCTTCAGGCCACCGACGGGCCGGCCAACGAGCAGAAAGGCGACGGCGACGCGGCAACGTGGTTGCCACCCAACAAGTCCTACCGGTGCACCTACGTGTCGCGGATCGTCGACGTCAAAGCCGCCTACGGGGTCTGGGTCACCCAGGCAGAGCACGATGCCATGGACCGGATTCTGGCGAGCTGCGATGGGTCCGTCGACGCAACCTCGATCGCCCCAGTTGCGCCCGCGGCTGCACCGTCGTCGGTCTATTACCCGAACTGTAAAGCCGCCCGGGCCGCCGGCGCGGCGCCGTTACACATCGGCGAACCGGGATATCGGCCGGGGCTCGACGGCGACAGCGACGGCGTCGCCTGCGAGTAGCGGGCTGGGCCTAACCCAGCCGCGCAACCGCGGCGGCGATCCGTTCATCGGTGGCGGTGAGCGCCACCCGCACATGGCGGGTGCCGCCGCGGCCGTAGAACTCGCCGGGTGCGACGAGGATGCCGCGCTCTGCCAGCCATGCCACGGTGTCCCGGCACGGCTCGCCGCGGGTCACCCACAGATACAGCCCGGCCTCGGAATGGTCGACGGTGAAGCCGGCCGAGCGGAACGCGGGCAGCAGCGCGCTGCGCCGACGCTGGTAGCAGTCGCGCTGCTCGCGCTCGTGACCGTCGTCGTCGAGCGCCGCGACCATCGCCGCCTGCACGGGCGTGGGCACCATCATCCCGGCATGTTTGCGCACGGCCAGCAGTTCGCCGACCACCAGCGGGTCTCCTGCGACGAAACCGGCCCGGTAACCGGCCAGCGAGGAACTCTTGGACAGCGAATGCAGCGCCAGGAGACCGGTGTGGTCGCCGTCGCACACCGACGGATGAAGAATCGACAGTGGCGCGGCGTCCCAGCCCAGACCGAGGTAGCACTCGTCGGACGCCACCAGCGCGCCGCGTTCACGGGCCCACTCGACGACGGTCCGCAGCTGGTCTGCTCCGAGCACCCGGCCGGTGGGGTTGCTCGGCGAGTTCACATACACCAGCGCCGGCGACTGCGAGCCCAGTTGAAACACCGAATCAGCGTGCAGCACTTCCGTCCCGGCCAGCCGGGCACCGACGTCGTAGGTGGGATAGGCCAGCTCGGGCACCACCACCAAATCGGCTGCGCCCAACCCCAACAGCGTCGGCAGCCACGAGATGAGCTCTTTGGTGCCGATCACCGGCAGCACGCCCGCCTCGGTCAATCCGGTGACGCCGAAGCGGCGGCTCAGCGCGTCGACGGCCGATCGCCGCAACCGGGGAGTGCCGGCAGTGGTGGGGTAGCCCGGCGCCGCGCTGGCCGCGGCCAAGGCCTCGCGGACCAGCGGCGCCACCGGGTCGACTGGGGTGCCGACGGACAGGTCGACGATGCCGCCGGGGTGAGCGTTGGCCAGCGCGCGCGCTTCATCGAGGGTGTCCCAGGGGAACACCGGCAACGACGCCGACACCGGCCGCCGGCGAGTGATCTCGCTCAGGCGTCCTCGCCCTGTGGCGGCAGATCTTTGACCACCTGCGGGTCGTTCTCGGTCATGCCGACCTTGGCCGCACCGCCCGGTGATCCGAGCTCCTCGAAGAAGTCGGCGTTGAGCTGCGTGTAGTTACTCCACTGCTCGGGCACATCGTCTTCGTAGTAGATGGCCTCGACGGGGCAGACCGGCTCGCAGGCGCCGCAGTCCACGCATTCGTCAGGGTGGATGTACAGCATCCGGGCACCCTCATAGATGCAGTCGACCGGACACTCCTCGACGCATGCCTTGTCTTTGATGTCGACGCAGGGCTCGGCGATCGTGTACGTCACGAAGGTCTCCTCCATGTGCTGTTCAATGACGCGGACCTGTTGGTTACTGATACTAGACGTTGCATATACAAAGCAACTTACCGCCACCCACTATGCGCCTAGGTGCAGTGCAACTAGTTGCATATTGAGGCCTGTCGCTCCTATGCTGCCCGAGTGGCATTGCCGCACGCGATCCTGGTGTCTCTGTCCGAACAGTCCGGCTCCGGCTACGAGTTGGCGCGCCGATTCGAGCGCTCGATCGGGTATTTCTGGACCGCCACCCATCAGCAGATCTACCGCACCCTGCGGGCGATGGAGGACGACGGCTGGGTGCGCGTGACGCCGGTGGCCCAGCAGGGGCGGCCGGACAAGAAGGTTTACACGGTCTCCGATGCCGGACGCGCAGAATTGGCCCGCTGGATCGCCGAACCGCTGGCGGGGCGGGGCAGTGCGTTGTCCGACACCCGAACCCGTGATGTCGCCGTCAAACTGCGCGGCGCGGCCTATGGCGACGTGTCGGCGCTGCGGGCCCAGATCGCAGCGCTGCGCGCCGAGCATGCCGAATTATTGGACACCTACCGCGGATTCGAGAAATCCCAGTTTCCCGATCCGTCCGCGTTACGCGGCACCGCACTTCATCAGTACCTGGTGCTGCGCGGCGGCATCCGCGCCGAGGAGAGCGCGATCGATTGGCTCGACGAGGTGACGAAAGCGCTATGACGTATCCAAACCTGTTGTCTCCGTTGGATCTCGGCTTCACGACGCTGCACAACCGGGTCGTCATGGGATCGATGCACACCGGGCTGGAAGACCGGTCGCACCACATAGACCGGCTCGCCGAGTACTTCGCCGAGCGCGCCCGCGGCGGTGTCGGCCTGATCGTCACCGGCGGTTACGCACCCAACCGGACCGGGTGGTTGCTGCCGTTCGCCTCGGAGTTGGTTTCCTCTGCGCAGGCACGCCGCCACCGTCGCATCACCAGTGCCGTGCATGACGCCGGCGGCAAGATCCTGCTGCAGATCCTGCACGCCGGACGCTATGCGTATCACCCACTGTCGGTGAGCGCTTCGTCGATCAAAGCGCCGATCAATCCGTTTCGGCCACGTGCGTTATCGTCCCGCGCCGTCCAGAGCACGATCGCAGACTTTGTCCGCTGCGCTGCGTTGGCGCGCGAAGCCGGTTACGACGGCGTGGAAATCATGGGCAGCGAAGGCTATCTGGTCAACCAGTTCCTGGCGCCACGGACCAACAAGCGCACCGACGACTGGGGCGGCACACCGGAGAAGCGCCGCCGCTTCCCGGTGGAGATCGTCCGCCAGACCCGCGCAGCCGTCGGCCCCGATTTCATCCTCTGCTACCGCATGTCGCTGGCCGACTACGTCGAGGACGGCCAGAGTTGGGACGAAACCCTCGCGCTGGCAACCGAAGTCGAAGCCGCTGGCGCTACTCTGATCAATTCCGGTTTCGGCTGGCACGAGGCGCGGATACCGACGATCGTCACCTCGGTGCCGGCCGGCGCGTTCGTCGACATCAGCCATGCCCTCGCCGGACACGTCAGTATTCCGGTGGTGGCCTCCAACCGGATCAACATGCCGCAGGCCGCCGAGCAGATCCTGGCCGACACTGACGTCGCACTGATCTCGATGGCGCGACCGCTGCTGAGCGACCCGGAGTGGGTGCTCAAAGCCGCTGCCGATCGCGCCGACGAGATCAACACCTGCATCGCGTGCAACCAAGCATGTCTGGATCACGCGTTCGTGCACAAAAAGGTGTCGTGCCTGCTGAATCCGCGAGCCGGCCACGAGACACAGTTGGTGCTGTCGCCGACGCGGCACGCCCGCTCGGTGGCGGTCGTCGGGGCCGGCCCGGCCGGGCTGGCCACCGCCGTCAACGCCGCGCAGCGCGGCCACGCCGTCACTTTGTTCGAGGCCGGTGCCGTTATTGGCGGCCAATTCGACCTCGCCCGGCGGATTCCCGGCAAGGAAGAATTCAACGAAAGCATCCGGTATTTCAGGGCAATGCTGGACCGGCACGGCGTCACGGTGCGGCTGCGCACCCGGGTGTCGGCCGACGAATTGGCCGGCTATGACGACGTCGTACTGGCTACCGGGGTGGCGCCGCGGGTCCCGGCGATCCCCGGCATCGACCATCCGATGGTGCTGACGTATGCCGAGGCCATCAGCGGCGCAAAACCGGTCGGCAAGCGCGTCGCGGTGATCGGCGCCGGCGGTGTCGGCTTCGACGTCAGCGAATTTCTGGTCACCGATTGCTCGCCCACGCTCAACCTCAAGGACTGGAAGGCCGAATGGGGTGTGGCCGACCCGCACGACGGCCGCGGCGGGTTGACCACGCCGATTCCTGCGCCGCCGGCGCGCGAGGTCTACCTGCTGCAGCGCAGCAAGGGCCCGCAGGGCAAAGGGCTGGGCAAGACCAGTGGTTGGGTCCACCGAGCGTCGCTGAAATCCAAAGGCGTGCACCAACTCTGCGAGGTCAACTACGAACGCATCACCGACGATGGCCTGCATATCAGCTTCGGGCCGAACCGGCGGCGCCCACAGCTGCTCGCGGTGGACAATGTCGTCGTTTGCGCGGGCCAGGAGCCGGTACGTGACCTCGAAGAGGGGCTGCGGGACCGCGGCGTGGACCCGCACATCATCGGCGGGGCAGCCCTGGCCGTCGAGCTGGATGCCAAGCGCGCGATCCGCCAGGGCACCGAGCTGGCCGCGCGGTTGTAGCCCCGCCTCTGCCGCGAGCGTGCGTGTCCCCGTACGACG
>NZ_JCALCV010000026.1:0-65986 GCF_059812525.1 Mycobacterium sp. NGS51 | reverse complement strand
CGCGCTGGGTAACCGGGCAGTTTTGACCCGCCCGGAGTTGCCGGCAGTGTCCGTTTTGGTGTTGTGGAGCGCGCAGGCCGCCCGCACACCGGATGCGGTGGCGATCAGCGGTGAGGGGCGGTCGCTGACTTATCGCGAGCTGGATGAGGCATCAAATCGATTGGCACACTTGCTGGCCGGTCGTGGGGTAGGGCCGGGTGAGTGTGTGGGGCTGCTGTCTTCGCGGTCGGTAGAAGCGATCGTGGCGATGCTGGCAGTGCTCAAAGCTGGGGCGGCCTATCTGCCGATTGATCCGCAGTATCCACGGGCGCGGATGGAATTTCTGCTCGCTGATGCTGCAGCGGTGGCGGTGGTTACCACCGCGGATTTGGTCGGACAGCTAGCCGGGTTTGACGTGTTGGTCGTCGATGTCGATGATCCCGCCGTTGACAGCCAACCGAGCACGGCGCTACCGGTGCCGAGTCCCGAGGATATCGCCTACCTGATCTACACCTCGGGCACCACCGGGGTGCCTAAAGGGGTGGCCATCACCCATCACAACCTCACCCATTTGGTGGAGTCATTGCCCACTGATGTGCCCCGGGCCTCGGTGTGGACGCAGTGTCATTCCTATGTCTTTGACTTTTCGGTAGGGGAGATTTGGGCTGCGCTGCTGGGCGGTGGGCGGCTGGTGATCGTGCCAGAGTCGGTTGTCGGATCACCAGATGCGTTCCACGACTTGCTAATTGAAGAGAAGGTCAGTGTGCTGACCCAGACTCCGTCGGCGGCGGCGATGCTCTCACCGGAGGGTTTGGGGGCGGTGGCGCTGCTGGCGGGCGGTGAGCCGTGTCCAGCCGAGTTGGTCCAGCGCTGGGCGCCCGAGCGGGTGATGGTCAACGCCTACGGCCCCACCGAGACCACGGTGTACGCGGCGATGAGTGCCCCGCTGGTCGCGGGGTCGGGTGCGGTGCCGATCGGCGCGCCGATGCCGGGGGCGGCGTTGTTTGTGCTCGACGGGTGGTTGCGGCCGGTGCCGACCGGGGTGATCGGTGAGTTGTACGTGGCCGGCCGCGGTGTGGGCGTGGGATATGTGCGCCGCGCGGCATTGACCGCATCGCGGTTTGTCGCCTGCCCGTTCGGGGCGCCCGGACAACGGATGTATCGCACCGGGGACCTGGTGTGTTGGGGCCCCGATGGACAACTGCGCTATCTCGGGCGCGCGGACGAGCAGGTCAAAATCCGCGGGTACCGCATCGAGCTCGGCGAGATCCAAACGGCGCTGGCGGGTTTGGCCGGTGTGGAACATGCGGTGGTGATCGCACGCGAAGACCGTCCGGGCACCAAGCGTCTCGTCGGTTACATCACCGGAACCGCCGATCCGTCCACGGTGCGCACCGCGCTGGCTGAGCGACTGCCCGCGTATATGGTCCCGGCCGCAGTCATCGGCTTGGACGCGTTGCCGTTGACGGTCAACGGCAAACTCGACACCCGCGCCCTGCCGGCACCGGAGTATCGGGATGGTGGTGATTACCGGGCACCAGCCAGTGCGATCGAGGAGATCCTGGCCGGCATCTATGCCCAGATCCTCGGGCTGGAGCGGGTCGGCGTCGACGACTCCTTCTTCGACTTAGGTGGGGATTCACTCTCGGCGATGCGCCTGATCGCCGCGATCAACACCAGCCTGGACGTCGCCCTTGCCGTGCGCACGGTGTTCGAAGCGCCTTCCGTTGCAAGCTTGAGTCTGCGGCTGGGCGAACCTGACAGCTCGGTAGAAGTAATCCCTGTAGAGGTCCTCAGCGAGGGCACCGGTGTTGCGCTGTGCTGTATCCATGACGGTTTCGGGCTTAGTTGGTCGTATCGGACCCTGGGCACCTATTTGGATTGCCCCATCATTGGCATCAACCAAATGCTGCAAACTAACGAACCTGAATCTGCATCGATTCGTAGCCTGGCGGCAAGCTATGCTGACCGACTCCAAGCCGTTTATTCGACCGGGCCTTACAAGCTTCTCGGCTGGTCTTTTGGGGGCGTGGTAGCACACGAGCTCGCTGTTGAGCTCCGTCGGCGCGGGTGTGTAGTCGAACGACTCATACTGTTAGATCCTTCGCGGAACGACACCAACACCGCGAAAATCAAAGCTGCAGACGAGAATCAAGTTCTGGAACAGATCTTGCGAACGAACGGTATTGACATTCCCCTACATTCGGGTCCGCTTACCTACCGGCAGGCCGAGCAACTGATTCAGCAGCAAGGAGAAGCAGTGCAGGCTGCTCTTCCGTCCAAGCAGCTCTTGGAATTCATGCTGAAGAGCGTTAACGCTAATCAGCTGTATCTCCTGGAACACGTACCGGATGTTTTTGATGGGGATGTGACCATATTCTCTGCTGGACGAAGTGCGACCGGCCGGGATCTACCCTTGCTACAAAGTTGGCGCCCGTATGTCGCCGGCGAAATCACAGAGCACTCGGTCGACTGTGGACATCACGACATGCTGAGCGCCGAATCGCTGAGTCTGTATGGCGCACAACTCAAGCTCTTACTAGATCAATAATTGCGCGATTCCTTGCTGTTGATCGGACAGCATCGACCGAAAGGCAGAGGATGAAACGGCGGGCCCTCAAGGCGCGGACGGCCGATGCGCCGATGCTATTTCCCGCGCTGGAAATGCACTACCCCACCGGGCAGCGGGTTAGCGAAGATGAGTTCGCGATCCGGATGCTGTCGCCGGGATTCCGGATGGCGGTACACGCGATGGCGTGGCAGCCATTGCGCGGCCTGATGGCTCGGTCAGTGGACAAACAGATGCCGGGCTTCTGGGGTGGCGTGGTCGCGCGCAAGCGATACGCCGACGATGAGGTTGCGGACGCACTGTCCGCAGGGATCAAGCAGTTCGTGATCCTGGGCGCAGGATTCGACACGCGCGCGTTTCGCCTGATTGCGCGTGCCGGCGCCGCCGCATTCGAAGTTGACCTGCCGGAGAACACGGCGCGCAAGAAAGCGCTACTCGAGCGACTGCTCGGCGGGGTGCCTGCCTCAATCGAGTTGGTTGCGGTCAATCTAGAAACCGGGGATCTCGAGAATTCTCTTGTAACACATGGTTTTCGGTGTGAACAGCCGACAATGTATGTCATCGAAGCGGTCACGCCCTATCTGTCGCACGATGCGATAGCCCGACTTTTCACGGTACTGGCCAAGGCGCCCGCGTCGAGCCGGCTCGTCTTCACCTACATTTTGCGCGAATTCCTCGAGGGCAAACAGCTTTACGGTTGGGACAAGGCCTACCAGCGATGGGTCGTGAAGGAAGGGATCTACCAATTCGGTCTTTCCCCGGCGGGGGTCGGCGACTTTCTGCGGCAGTACGGCTGGACCGAACGCGAACAAGTCGGTTCGGCGGAATACCGCGCGCGGTATTTTGAGCCCGCCGGTCGGAACCTGACCGGCATCGACGTCGAAAGGTTCGTCGCGGCGCAGAAGGCTGCTGTCGGCTGAACGAATGCCGTGCGTATGCGGTTGGCTGACGACCGGCTTCGACCCCTCTAAGCTGGTCGGCATGCCCCTTTCAGGTGAATATGCACCCAGCCCGCTCGATTGGTCCCGGGAACAAGCCGACAAGTATGCGGCGTCGGGCGGCACCGAAGCCACCGAGATGCAGGGAAAGCCCATCATCCTGCTCACCACAGTCGGCGCAAAAACGGGCAAGCTTCGCAAAACTCCGCTGATGCGCGTCGAACACGACGGCGAGTACGCGATCGTCGCCTCGCTGGGCGGCGCCCCGAAGCACCCCGTGTGGTACCACAACGTCAAGAAAAACCCGCGCGTCGAGTTGCAAGACGGCGCAGCGACCGCCGACTACCAGGCACGCGAGGTGTTCGGCGACGAAAAGGCCATCTGGTGGGAGCGCGCCGTCGAGGCCTGGCCCGACTACGCCAAGTACCAGACCAAGACCGACCGGCAAATTCCGGTGTTTGTCCTCACCCCGGTGGATTGAGCCGACGCGCGCGCCAGAAACAACCGCATGGCACCATTGATCGGTGTCCGCCGAACCGGCCGAGAGGCCCAGCGCCCAGAATTGCCCGCTGCTATCAGCAGCGGACATCGAGGCGGCGGCACATCGGATCGCCGGCGTAGTCACGCCGACGCCGCTGCAGTTCAGCGACCGGTTATCGGCGGCAACCGGCGCCACGGTCTATCTCAAGCGTGAAGACCAGCAGGCGGTTCGTTCCTATAAGCTGCGCGGCGCCTACAACCTGTTGGTGCAACTGCCCGAGGAGGAGACCGCCGCGGGTGTGGTGTGTTCGTCGGCGGGCAACCACGCGCAGGGTTTCGCGTTCGCCTGCCGCGCCCTTGGCATCCACGGTCGCGTCTATGTGCCGGCCAAGACGCCCAAGCAAAAGCTTGACCGCATCCGCTACCACGGCGGGCACTTCATCGAGCTGATCGTTGGCGGATCGACCTACGACCTGGCGGCCGCAGCCGCCCTGAACGACGTGGCGCGCACTGGGGCGACGCTCGTCCCGCCCTATGACGACCTGCGGACGATGGCCGGCCAGGGGACGATCGCGGTCGAATTGCTCGGCCAGCTCGACCGTGAGCCAGACCTGGTGGTGGTCCCGGTCGGCGGGGGCGGATGCATCGCCGGCATCACCAGCTACCTGGCGGAGCGGACGACCAACACCTCGGTCCTGGGTGTCGAACCGGCGGGTGCGGCGGCGATGATGGCCGCGCTGGCCGCCGGCGAGCCGGTCACGCTCGACGATGTGGACCAGTTCGTCGACGGCGCCGCGGTGAATCGGGCCGGCACACTGACCTACACCGCGCTGGCCGCCGCCGGCGACATGGTGTCGATCACCGCAGTCGACGAGGGCGCGGTCTGCACCGCCATGCTGGACCTCTACCAGAACGAGGGCATCATCGCCGAACCGGCCGGCGCGCTCTCGGTGGCTGGCCTGCTGGAAGCCGACGTCGAACCGGATGCGACGGTGGTGTGCCTGATCTCGGGCGGCAACAACGACATCTCCCGCTACGGGGAGGTGTTGGAGCGTTCGCTGGTTCATCTCGGGCTCAAGCACTATTTCCTGGTCAACTTCCCGCAGGAGCCCGGCGCGCTGCGCCGATTCCTCGACACCGTGCTCGGGGCCGACGACGACATCACGCTGTTCGAGTACGTCAAGCGCAACAACCGCGAAACCGGTGAGGCGCTGGTCGGCATCGAGCTGGGATCGGCGGCCAACTTCGACGGTCTGCTGACCCGAATGCGCGCCACCGACATCCACTTCGAATGCCTCGAGCCTGGGTCACCGGCCTACCGCTATTTGCTGTAGTGACGTGCGTCTGCCACGCGGGGTTCTCGGCATGTGTATGGTTGGTGTATGTCGCGCACCAATATCGACATCAATGATGAACTCGCGGCAGAGGTCATGCGCAGGTTCGGGCTTTCGACCAAGAAAGCAGCCGTTGACCTGGCTTTGCGGCGCCTGGTTGGTGTTCCGTTGAGCCGTGACTTCTTGCTGGGCCTTGAAGGTATCGGCTGGCACGGCGATCTCGACGACATGCGAAGCGAACAGCCCGACGAACTTTGATGCTCCTCATCGACACTTCCGCTTGGATCGAATATTTCCGCGCGACCGGATCCACCGCGGCAATCGAAGTACGCCGGCTTCTGTCCGACGATCCCGAGCGGATCGCCATGTGCGAGCCCGTGGCCATGGAGATCTTGTGCGGAGCCCTCGACGAAAACACGTACACCAGGCTCGAACAACTGGTGAACGGCTTGCCGTCGCTGCGGGTAGACAACGCTGTCGACTTTCGCGCGGCGGCCGGAATTTATCGCGCTGCGCGTCGGAGGGGTCACACGGTTCGAAGCGTCAATGACTGCCTTATTGCGGCGGTGGCGATCCGGCACGGCGCGCGGGTGGTGCACCGCGATGAAGACTTCGACGTCATCGCGGGCCTGACCGGCCTGCAGGCCACATCACTTCGCTGAGTAGATTTTTCCTCCGCAAGGTGGGAACCCAGATCCGGAGCTTCGATGGCAGTGGTACGACCCGACGGAGGAGGGCAATGACGCCGGCAGTCTCAACAGCAGAGCACGCAGACCCCCGCACGGCAGAAAGTGAGAGGAATAGTCCCGCCATGAATGCGGCCGGGGTCCGAAGGATTCTGGATATCGCGCTGCGTTTCGGCCAGCTGCTGCTCGGCTCCCAAGCGGGAACGGCGGACGTCACCTCCACCATCGTCGCGGTCGCCACTGCCTACGGTCTCCCGCAGACACAGGTCGACATCACCGCGAACTCGATCACCGTCTCGGTCCCCCGCGGTGTGCCGGGCGCGCCGGTCACCGCGATGTACCTGGTGCAGTCGCGCTCGCTGGACTATACCCGACTACAGCTGACCACCGACCTGGCCCAGCAGGTCGTCGACACCACGCCGGAGCCCGAGTGGGTGCAGCGGCAGCTGGACACCTTGAAACGTGCCGAACATCCCTACCCACGCTGGGTAGCCACCGTCGGCTGGTCGGTAATGGCCGCCGGCTTCTCCGTACTGATCGGCGCCGGGCCCCTGGTGGCCGTGATCTCGGCGGTGACCACTGGGCTGATCGACCGGGTCGGTCGCGTTCTCAACGGCTGGCAGCTGCCATTCCTGTTCCAACAGGTGGTTGCTGCCGCGGTGGCCACCGGCGTCGCCATCGGACTTTCCGCCGCGGGTTGGTTGCCCGACGACACCCCGGTGTCGCCGGTGGTGGCGGCCAACATTGTGGTGCTGCTGTCGGGGCTGGCCACCGTCGGCTCAGTGCAAGACGCCATCACCGGCTACCAGCTCACTGCGGTTTCTCGAGGAATGGACATCCTGCTTTCGTCGGCAGGCATCCTGGTCGGTGTCTCCATCGCGGTGCGCATCGGTCGGGCGCTCGGTGTCGACGTCCTATTAAGCCCGGACATGCCGACGGTTGCTGCCCTCAGCGTCCCGGTGTACATGCTGGCGGGGGCGATCGGAGCTGCCGCGGCGGCGATCGCCGGCTATGCGTCAATGCGGGCGGCGCTGGCGGCAGGCATCGCCGGGGCGACCGCGACGCTGCTGTTCTTTGGGCTGCAACTCATCGATATCAACAACATCGCGAGCTCGTTCGTAGCCGCTGCAGCCACTGGGCTGGTCGGCACCCTGCTCGCGCCCCGGCTACGGGCCACCCCACTGGTAATCATCATGGCGGGCATCGTGCCGCTGGTTCCCGGGCTGACCCTGTACCGGGGCTTCGTCCAATTGGTCAACGGGCAGCCGGCCGCTGCGGGAACTCTGGAAATGGCCGCAGGA
The DNA here is from genome assembly GCF_059812525.1 of Mycobacterium sp. NGS51. Lineage (NCBI taxonomy): Bacteria > Bacillati > Actinomycetota > Actinomycetes > Mycobacteriales > Mycobacteriaceae > Mycobacterium > Mycobacterium sp. NGS51. Next base: position 58,699 of record NZ_JCALCV010000026.1, on the reverse strand, counting down.
CTGGCGCTGGCGCTGGGCGCGGGCGCGGTGCTGGGGCCGCTGCTCGCGCCCTCCGTCCGGCGCGAACTCGGTCGCTACCGCCATCGCGGTCGGGCAGGTTCGAGGCGCCAGGTGCTCAGCCGGTACCGCATGCCGCAGCTTGCCGGCATCCGGTACATCGGGCGCAGATCAGGCTCACGCGCGTAGCTGCGAAAGTAGCGGAGTGACACGTGACGCGTTCGGTGCCGAGTTCGTCGGCGCCGACGGCTTTCTGGACACGCCCACGTTTGGGTTACCGCCGCGGTTTGTGGCCTCGGAGTTGCGCGACTGCCTGCGGTCGTGGGAGCAGGGCCGGTTGCAGGTCGACGCCTTCGACCAGCCGATGTCTGCCAGCCGATCGGCATACGCCGCGCTGATCGGGGTCGACGAACACCGGGTTGCGATGAGTAGCAGCGTCTCGTCGGCCGTCGGTCTGGTGGCCGCGTCAATACCCGATGGCAGTCGAGCGGCGACGTTGCGCGGTGAATTCACCAGTGTCACCTTCCCTTTCGCCGCTCAAGCGGGACGCGGTGTCACAGTCACCGAGCTGCCGCGCGGGCAACTCGAGGACGCCGCCGGTGATTTCGATATCGTGGCCGCCAGCTTGGTCCAGTCGGCGGACGGCGCTGTTCTGGATGTCGCGACGCTGCGTCGGAGCGTCGCCGAATCCGGTACGACAACGGTGCTCGATGTCACGCAGGCCCTCGGGTGGAAAAGCGTCGAATTATCGTGGGTTGATGTCACGGTTGCGGCGAGCTACAAGTGGCTACTGGGCCCGCGGGGGGTGGCATGGATGTCGCTGAGCGAGCGGATGTCCGCCTCGTTGGTGCCACACGTGGCCAATCCCTTTGCCAGCGGCGACTTGTGGTCCTCGCTGTATGGGTTGCCGATGCAATTGGCAAGTGATGCCCGACAGTTCGATTCATCGCCCGTGTGGTTCAGCGTCCTGGGCGCTGGGCTCTCGCTGCCGTGGATCGCGTCACTGGACCGGGCTGCGGTGGAGGCACACACGGTCAAACTGGCGAATCAGCTTCGCGCCGAACTCGGATTGGCGCCCGCCGACTCGGCGATCGTGTCGATTCCTGCAGCGCATCCTGATTCGCTGCAAAAAGCAGGGATCAGGGCATCGGTGCGCGACGGCGCGGTGCGTGTTGGGTTTCATTTGTACAACACCGAGGCGGATCTCGGCCGGCTCCTCGGCGCGCTTTAGCGTCAGCGGTATGCATATGGTCGGGAGTGTGCATCCGGAAGTGCTGCAGCGGCCCAGGGAGGGGATCTCAGCATGATCACCAGCGCAGGCGGCGGTGGTAGTGGCCAACCGCTCACCTCCGTGCGTCATCTCGTGGAACGCTTCTACCACGTGTTGTGGAACAAATGGGACGACGCGGCCGTCGACGACACTCTGGCGCCCGGGGTGATGTTCCGGGGATCACTCGGACAGCGAACACACGGTTGCGACGGGTGGCGCGACTACCGAGACCAGCTGCGTTGCGGCGCACCGGATTTCCACAACGAGATCGTGGAGCTCATCACCGACGACCGGCGAGCTGCCGCTCGTTTGAAGTATACCGGCACGCATCGCGGATGGTTGCTCGGCCTGCCCCCAACCGGTCGTTTCTTCACCTACACAGGTGCGGCCTTCTTCATCACTGCCGACGGTTTCATCACCGATATCTGGGTCATCGGCGACCTCGACGAGCTTCGCCGACAACTCATTTGAACGCCGCCGGGCCGTGTTTCATCGAACGGTCGTGGCGGTGCTGGCGATCCGGCGGATGTCGGCGAGGTGGTGAACGCCTTCATGCATCGCTTGGCGAACGAGCCATCGCGCGGTGCGCGCCTCACCTGGCAAGCGGGTCGCGATACGTTCCCATTCCTGGTCCGCGGTGAGCGCGACTTCCTCACGGAATCCGGTGATCGCCGACGTAAGCTCGTCGATCACTGCGGCGGGATCACGCTCGTTATAGCGGAACCGCTGAGCCCGCAAGTCGTTGAAGTTGGGTTCCAGCATTGGGCGGTCTTCGGTGCGGATGCGATGCAGCCGGATGGTGAAAGCCACATAGACGTCGCGATGCTGATGTCGGAGTAGACCACGGCGCAGGCATTGCACACGTGGTCTTCGGCCGCCAGCGGCGGTAGCTCGTGTCCAGTCACGTTGCGATTGCGGCGAGGGGGTCCCGGTTGCGTTGCATGGCGCCTCTAACGCCGGTCAGCTGCAGTGCAGATCCCCTGATCGAGTTCGCTATCGGTGGCTACCGGGATTCCGGCAAGCAGTGGTCGGATGCCCGCCGCAATGCGGTCCCTAGCGGCGAGTTGTTCGACGTCATTTCCCGCGTAGACGTCTATGGCGAATCCCATGCCGGTATAGCCGTCCCCATCCGCACCAAGCGCGTACTCAACATCGTCGCCGGTCTGCTTCTGCCACATCTTTACGGCGGTGGCCACTTGCTTCAGTGTGGCGCGGTCACTGACATACACAGTGCGGGCTTCGCTCACGACTTCCATCCTAGACGCGAACCATCTTTTACCAGGACGATCAACTGATCGAGGTCGTTACCGTTTTGCCTAACAGCCCGGCGCAACCCGTCGATGGCAGTGTCGATTCCGGCGAACACCATCAGCAGTCGTCGATGACGGCTGCTTCATCTCGATCGTGACACGCTCTTGGCCGTGCGCGAATACAGCGTCAGGCGTCCTTCTACGATGAGCATGTCTGCGACGCACGGAGCGGAGTCCTTGAACGCCATTGGCAGCCAACCACTCGGCGGTGCTGCGCTCCCGATCATCGAAGTAGCGATGCGGGTCGTCGTCCGGCGCGATGAGATCTTCGGACTCGAGGTCCGCGACGGATGGCACCGGCATGATCCGCCGAGGCCTTTTGCGGAGCTTCCGATATCGGCGTGACTCGGTCAACGATCCAGCCGCCAGAACCGGTAGTCGTTCTCAGGCCGGCTCGATCTGCAGCAGCACCTCATCGTTGGCCCGGAAGATTGGCTCAAGCGGTACATCGCATCGTTCGGCCATTGCGGTCAATGACTTCGACCAGACTCGGTCGGCGGACGAAATCGGGCCTCGCCCGGGTCCCGTTATCAGCAGCGCGACCGTGGAACCGCGCGCCGGGTCGTCGAGCAGTGTGCGCAGTGCCGACATGAGGTTCTTCAAAAACCGCGCCTGTGGTCGCGGGCCGATCGGGATTTGGCTGAGCATCTTAGTCAGCCGACGATCCGACCCCACGAAACCGAACCACAGCAACCGTTCGCCGAATCCCAATGGCCCCATCAGCGCCCGCCATCGTTCGAGCAGGTCCGCAGTGGAATGTATGGGATCCGTAGCGGTCTCGATAGCTGGAATGGGCGCTGGTGCGTGCTGACTCATCTGCGAATCATCAGCGGCGCCGGCTGTCGGCGGTAGTCAGTTATCCACAGGACGCAGTACCGCGAACGAATGCCCAGGCAACTCGGTGGCGTCGTTGCCCACCTTGGGCGGATCCCACGCCAGCACCACTTCGCCGGTGATGGGAACTCGCGTCGCTTCGGTGCCGAGGTTGCACGCGATGGCGAGCCGGCCGCGGCGCATCACGATCCAGCGGGCCGCTTCGTCAAAGTCGACACTCAGAACGGCCAGCCACGGATCGGCCAGATCAGATTCGGTGCGCCGTAACGCAATCAATTCCCGGTAGACGCCAAGCAACCGGGCATGCTCGCCCTCGTCGACCTCGTCCCAATCCAACTTGGAGCGTTGAAACGTCTGCGGGTCCTGCGGATCGGGAATGTCATCGGCATCCCAGCCATGCTCGGCGAACTCGGCCTTGCGTCCCTGGGCGGTGGCGCGGGCCAGTTCGGGTTCAGGATGGGAGCTGAAAAACTGGAAGGGGGTTGAGGCACCCCACTCTTCACCCATGAAAAGCATGGTGCTGTACGGAGATCCGAATACCAGGGCAGCCTTGACCGCTAGTTGGCCGAAGCTCAGGTTCTGCGACGGGCGGTCCCCGACGGCGCGGTTGCCGACCTGATCGTGGGTACAGGTGTAGGCCAGCAGCCGGGTGGCCGGAATTTTCGAGGTGTCCAGTGGCCGGCCGTGCCGACGGCGGCGAAACGACGAATAGGTGCCGGCGTGGAAAAAGCCATGGCGCAACGTCTGCGCCAGCGTGGCCAGCGACCCGAAGTCGGCGTAGTAGCCCTGGCGCTCACCGGACACCGCGGCGTGGATCGCGTGATGGATATCGTCGTCCCATTGTGCGGTGATCCCGTAGCCGCCGGCTGAGCGCGGCGTGACCAGCCGCGGATCGTTGAGGTCGCTTTCTGCGACCAGCGACAGCGGGCGGCCGAGTTGCTCGGCGAGCGCATCGGTTTCGGTCGACAACTCCTCGAGGATGTGGATCGCGGTGGTGTCCACGAGCGCGTGCACGGCGTCCAGGCGCAGACCGTCGGCGTGGAAGTCACGCATCCAACGCAGCGCGCAGTCGATGATGTAGCGGCGGACCGCGTCGGAGTCGCCGTCGGCGATGTTGATGCCTTCGCCCCACGGGTTACTGGCCGACGACAGATACGGGCCGAAGCGCGGTAGGTAGTTGCCCGACGGGCCGAGGTGGTTGAACACCGCGTCGATCAGCACACCGAGGCCCCGGCGATGGCAGGCGTCGACGAACCGCGCCAGCCCGTCGGGGCCGCCGTAGGGTTCATGCACCGCATACCACAGCACGCCGTCGTATCCCCAGCCGTAGCTGCCGGAGAACGCGTTGACGGGCATCAGCTCGACGAAGTCGACACCGAGATCGACCAGATAGTCCAGCTTTTCGACTGCCGAGTCGAAGGTGCCGGCCGGCGTGAAGGTCCCGAGATGCAGCTCGTAGATCACCGCCCCCTCGACCGACCGGCCAGCCCAGCCCTCATCGGTCCAGGTTGCCGCCGACGCATCCCACAGGGCGGAACGTTCGTGCACACCGTCGGGCTGACGCGGTGACCGCGGGTCCGGCAGAACCGTGGGGTCGTCGTCGAGCAGATAGCCGTAGCGGGCGCCGGGCGCGGCGTCGACGGCTGCGTGCCACCAGCCGTCGGCCGTCCGGGTCATCGGGTGCACTGCGCCGTCGACGTCGAGGCGCACCTGCTCGGGTATCGGTGCCCACACCGAGAATTCGTGCATCATGTGCGTTCCAGCAGGGCCACCGGTAACTCGGCAAACAACTCGGCCGCTGGCGTTGCTCCGCGGCGCGCGGTGTCGCTCAGGGTGTCGGTCCAGTCGCCCTCGGGCAGCGGGATCACCGTGTCGCCCCAGCCGCTGTCCTGCAGATGTACCGTCCAGCGGGTGACCGCGACCAGCACATCGTTGCCGCGCAGGAACGCAACGACGTGTTCGGCGGCCGCCCCGGTGGCCAGCACCGGGTGGTAGCCGCCGTGCAAGAAGGTCTGCGGTCGGCTCCGCCGCAGTTGCAACGCCGCGGCGACAACCTTGATCTTCGGGTGGGCAAGGCTTTTCAGAGCTTCCCGTCGCGCGGTGTAGTCGACCGGTCGCCGGTTATCCGGGTCGACCAGGCTGTCGTCCCACAACTCGGTGCCCTGATAGATGTCCGGGATGCCAGGAACGGTCAGCGCCAGCAACTTCTGTCCGACTGCGTCGTTGTCGGCGTGCGATCCGAGTTGGGTGACAAGGCTGGTCAATTCGCGCGCTGCGGGCCCGTCGAGCACCGCGTCCAGCCAGCGGTGCACCGCGCTCTCGAAGTCGGCATTCGGATCGTGCCAGGAGGTATGCCATGCCGCTTCCCGGATGGCCTTCTCGGCATAGCCATGCAGCCGTTCCCGCAGGCTGTCGGTGACCACGCCGTCGACCGGCCATACGCCGAAGATGTTCTGCCACAGAAACAATCCGGTGGCCGGATCGGGGGAGGGCGTGCCGGTCTCCCAGCGGGCGACGAACTCGCCCCACAGCGACGGAACCTGCGACAGCACGCCGATGCGCGCGCGAACGTCCTCGCCGCGTTTGGTGTCGTGCGTGGACAGCGTCGTCATGGTCTGCGGCCACAGCCGGGCGCGGGTGGCAGCGCTGTGGTGGAACTCCGCGGCGCCCACGCCGAACCGCTGCGGGTCACCGCCCACCTCGTTCAGCGACACCAGCCGAGGGTCCCGGTAGAACAGGCAGTCTTCGACCGACTTGGCAGTGACCGCGCCGCACAGCTGCTGAAGCCGCACCGCAGACTCACCGCCGTCGGCAATCGCGGCGGCGATCAGCTGCAACGGCGGCCCCAATTCGGGTGCGTCGGCTTCAGTTTCGGCAAGTGCAGCGGGCAGCACCGCCGACAAGCCGCGGTAATCGGTTCGGTACACCCCAATGTGGCCCAGCAGCGCGGCCATCGCGTCGGGCACCTGCGGATGGTCGGCACCGGTGGCGGCGACGATGCAGCGCCGCAGTCGGGCCAGCTCGCTGGCGAGTGTGTCGGTGGTTGCGACGGCCTTGAGCTCACGCAGCAGTGTCGGCATGGCCTGATAGTCCACCCCGGCCGATTCGACGAGCGCCGTCAACGCGGGCGCCCCCTTCGGGTCGATGAAAAGGCCGCCGATTTCCCGCAGCATGTCATAACCGGTGGTGCCGGCCACCGGCAAGGTCGGCTCCAAAGCTTCGTCGGCGGCCAAGATCTTCTCGATCACAATCCAGGCGTCGGGCCCGAGCAGCGTGCGCAGCGAGCTCAAATACCCAGCCGGGTCGGATAACCCGTCCGGGTGGTCGACGCGTACGCCGTCGACCAACCCCTCGCTGACCCAGCGGGCGACCTCGGCATGCCAGGCGTCGAACACCGCAGGGTCTTCCTGACGAAGACCGGCCAGCGAGGTGATCGAGAAGAAGCGACGATAGCCGCATACTCCGTTCCGCCAGCCGACCAGTCGGTAGTGCTGGCGGTCGTGCACGTCGGGACCGCTGCCGTCGCCGGTTCCGGGTGCGATCGGGAAAGCCAGGTCGCCCAGCCGCAGCAGCTCGCCGTCCACCGTCAGGTCGGCGATGTCGTCGTCAGAACCCAAGACCGGCAGCACAATCCGACCCTCGCCGAGCTGCCAGTCGATATCGAAGAATTCCGCGTAGGCCGACGACCGCCCGTATCGCAGCACATCCCACCACCACGGGTTCTGCTGCGGTTGGTCGATCCCGACGTGGTTGGGCACGATATCAACAATCAAGCCGATCTTCCGCTGCCGTGCAGCCGCCGACAGCCGGATCAAACCCTCAGCGCCGCCGAGTTCGGCGGAGACAGCGGTCGGATCGGTGACGTCGTAGCCGTGCGGCGACCCACGCACCGCGGTCATGATCGGCGACAGGTACACGTGCGACACCCCGAGCTCGACTAGGTAGTCCAGCAGGTTCTCCGCGTCACCGAAGGTGAATGCAAACCCGCTCGAGGCACCCCGCAGCTGCAGTCGGTAGGTGGACAGCACCGGAGAAGCCATGCGTCACATCGTCTTACGCAATACGAGCAGAGCACGACTCGGCAACGAGATCTCATCGCCGTCGGTCACGACCAGCTCCACCGCACCGGTGGGATCGGTGGTATCCAGCACTGCCGCCCACTCTTGTGCGTAGTCCTGGTGGGGCATGATGAAGTCCACCACATGGTCGTGAGCGTTGAAGCACAGCAGAAATGAGTCGTCGACTACGCGCTCGCCGCGGCGGCCGGGCTCGGGAAGCGCGTCGCCGTTGAGGAACACGGCGATGCTCTTGCCGAAATCACTATCCCAGTCCTCCGGGGTCATCTCCTGGCCGGCCGGCGTCAGCCAGGCGATGTCGCGCACTTCGTCGCCCTTGCGGATCGGTTGGCCCGCGAAAAACCGGCGGCGACGAAACACCGGGTGCTCGGTGCGCAAGCCGGTCACTGTCCGGGTGAACGCCAGCAGGTCGGCGTTCTTGTCCGCCAGCGACCAGTCCATCCAGGACAGCTCGGAGTCCTGGCAATACACGTTGTTGTTGCCCTGTTGGGTGCGGCCCATCTCGTCGCCGTGGGCGATCATCGGGGTGCCTTGCGACAACATCAGCGTGCCCATGATGTTGCGCATCTGCCGCGCGCGTAGTTCGAGGATGTCGGGATCGTCGGTGGGGCCTTCGACGCCGCAGTTCCACGACCGGTTGTAGCTTTCCCCGTCGCGGTTGTCCTCACCGTTGGCCTCGTTGTGTTTCTCGTTGTAGGACACCAGGTCATTGAGCGTGAACCCGTCGTGGGCGACGACGAAGTTGATGCTGGCGCTGGGGCGCCGCCCGGTGGCTTCGTAGAGGTCCGACGACCCGGTCAGCCGGGACGCGAACTCGCCGAGGGTTGCGGGCTCGCCCCGCCAATAGTCACGCACTGTGTCGCGATATTTCCCGTTCCATTCGGTCCACAAACCTGGGAAGTTGCCTACCTGGTAGCCGCCTTCGCCGATATCCCACGGCTCGGCGATCAATTTGACCTGACTGACCACCGGGTCCTGCTGAACCAGATCGAAGAACGCGCTCAGCCGGTCGACGTCGTAGAACTCGCGGGCCAGTGTGGATGCCAGGTCGAATCGGAACCCGTCGACGTGCATTTCGGTCACCCAGTAGCGCAGCGAATCCATGATGAGCTGCAGGGTGTGTGGGTGGCGGGCGTTGAGGCTGTTGCCGGTGCCGGTGAAATCCTTGTAGAACCTCGGATCGTCGTCGTCCAGCCGGTAGTAGGCGGCGTTGTCGATGCCGCGGAAGTTGATCGTCGGGCCGAGGTGGTTGCCTTCGGCGGTGTGGTTGTAGACCACGTCGAGGATCACCTCGATGCCGACCTCGTGGAAGGTGCGGACCATGGTCTTGAACTCGGCCACCGCGCCACCGGCCTGGCGGTTTGCCGCGTACTGGTTGTGCGGAGCGAAGAACCCGAAAGTGTTGTAACCCCAGTAGTTTCGCAGCCCCAACTCGAGCAGCCGGTGGTCGTGCAGGAACTGGTGAACCGGCATCAGCTCGATTGCGGTGACGTCCAACGACTTGAGGTGGTCGATGATCACCGGATGCGTCAACCCGGCGTAGGTGCCGCGTAATTCGCGCGGAATGCCGGGATGCGTCTGGGTCATGCCCTTGACGTGAGCTTCGTAGATCACCGTCTCGTGGTAGGGGGTGCGCGGCGCGCGGTCGGAGGCCCAGTCGAAGAACGGGTTGATCACGACGCTGGTCATGGTGTGGTCCAGCGAGTCGACCATCGGGGGAGTTCCGGTCTCTGCGGGGTTTTCAGCCGCGGCGGCCAGGTCGTAGGAGAACAGCGCCTGGCCGAAGGTGAAGTCACCGTCGAACGACTTCCCATAGGGATCGAGCAACAGCTTGCTGGGGTCGCATCGATGCCCGGCTGCCGGGTCGAACGGCCCATGCACCCGAAATCCATACCGTTGCCCGGGACTCACAGTCGGCAGGTAGGCGTGCCAGACGTACCCGTCGACCTCGTCGAGCGCGACGCAGGTCTCCACGCCCTGCTCGTCGATCAGGCACAACTCGACCTTGTCGGCGATCTCGGAGAACAACGCGAAATTCGTGCCGCCGCCGTCGTAGGTGGCGCCAAGCGGGTAACTGTTGCCCGGCCACACGGTCGTCAGAGTGGGCGCGCGGTCCGGTTGCGCAGCTGTCCTGCGGGATGCCATTGGTCCAACTTATCCGCGGTTGCGAATCGGAGTCTCACCACCAGCCGGTGGCCACGGCGATCTGCCGCCCCAGCTCACCTGCCAGCGTGCGCGTATAGGTCGCGGACAAATGGTGAGCGTCGTGATAGATCAGCACATTTCCCTCCGCAGCGCGACACATCTCGGCTCGGCACACCGCATCGCTCATGTCGAGTGGCTTGAGTACTGGAAACTGCTCGATGAAGTCGAGGGTCGGATTGTGGTCGGACAGCACGTCGACACGCTTCATCCCGCACGATTGCGCGTTGCCGCCCTTGGCCAGACAGTCGGCCGGCTCGAATGGCTTGCCGTCCCTGACCATCCACGGCGTGTCGCGCATCGCCAGTACCGGAATGTTGTTGTCCGAGAACGTCTGCCAGATGCCGATATAACTGGCCGGCATCACGTCACCGGCCTTGATGTTCCACGGCCGAGTCGAGGTGGTGAAGACGTAGTCGGGCCGGTCGGTGACCAATTTGGCCATGGTCTTCTGCACCCAGTCACGGCATTCCGGATACGGAGCGTTGTTGCCCATGATCAACGGCGTCTCCTCGGTGGACAGCGGGCAGCCCATTTTGAGGTAGGTCACCACTTTGAAATGGTGCATGCGGCCCAGCAGGTCCAGTGCGGTGAGCCAGTGTTCGGCGTGCGACCCGCCGGCCAGCGCGATGGTCCGGGTGGCCTGATGATCGCCATAGCTGCAGTTGATCAGCGCAGCGTTTTTGAAGTCGCTGATGCAGCCGTCTCTGGTCGACGGAGGCAGATCCTTGCTGGCCTCCAAGACAGTGGGCCGCATCCGCAGCTTAGGCACCCGCACGTGCTTGACCAGTGCCCGCGCACCGGGATAGTCACGAGAACTGAGTCCGCTCAGCTCTTTGCCGCCGGCGCGCTGCACGGTGACGTGCTCACGCCAGGTGAATGAGGTCGCGGTGAGCGTCACGCCGAGCAGGGCCACCACTGATCCCAGCACGATGGTCGGACGGCGCAGCCGTGCCCGCCAGGGGATGGTTCTGACCGGCTCCAGCGCGGCCTGGACCGGTGCGCGATAGCGCAGCGGATCCTCGACCAGTCGCATGGTCAGATAGGCCAGCACACCGGAGATCAGCAAGATCACGGTGCCCTCGACAAAGTTGGCGTGTCGATGGCCGGTATAGGACAGCCAGAAGATCAGCAGCGGCCAGTGCCACAGGTATAGCGAATACGCCATCGCTCCCAGGGTCACCAGCGGCCCCGCTGCGAGCATCCGGTTGAGGAGCGGCATCCGGTCGCGGGTGCTGGGATGCGCCTGCCGGTTAGCCCCGGCGAGGACGAACAGCACCGTCGCCCCGACGGGGACCAGCGTCCACGGCCCGGGAAATTCCCGGACGCCGTCGATGAGCGCGCCGCAGGACAGGATCGCGGCCAGCGCGATGGTGGCAATGACAGTGCGCAGCCACATCGGCCAGCGGATGTAGGGGACCAGCGCGCCGGCCAGTGCCCCCAACAGCAACTCCCAGCCACGCGCGAAGCTGTTGTAGTACGCGGTCGCTTGGCTGGCCTGGTGAGCGAAAATCGCGTAGCCGAACGACGCCGCAGTCAGCGCGCTGAGTAGTACGACGAACATCGTCCGCAGCCGATCGCCGAACCGTCGTCGACACAGGTAGGCCGTCCCGAAGACCACCACCAGAAAAGCGATGTAGAACTGGCCCTGTACCGACATCGACCAGATGTGCTGCAGCGGGCTGACCGCTTCGCCCGCACGCAGATAGTCGGCCACCGTGCCGGCCAGCTCCCAGTTCTGGTAGTAGCCGAGGCTGGCCAGGCTCTGGTTTGCGAATGTTTCCCAGCGGGTTTGAGGCTGCACCAGGATGGTCAGCACGGCGCATGCGGCCAGCACCACCACCAGCGCCGGCAGCAGCCGGCGGACCAGTCGGGTCACTTCCGGCAGCAGTGCCAGGGATGACGTTGGGTTGAGCGCGGCACGCAGCACCTTGCCGCCGAAGAAGAAGCCCGACAGCGCCAAAAACACGTCTACGCCGCCGGACACCCGGCCGAACCAGACGTGGAACATGGCGACCAATGCGATGGCGATACCGCGCAGCCCATCGAGATCGTGGCGGTAGAAGCCGGCTTTTCGGTTCCCCATCGCAGCCGGTGCGGACTCCGAAACGGCCGAGGGCGACGGGCGGGACGGGGTCAGGAGAGTCATGGTCGACAGTCAATTTACCTAACCGCCGAGCTGCCTTTCGACCAGTCGTCGCGCAGCGAGCGGTCTGAGCAGCCAGCGGGCCGAATCGATAGTCGTGGGCATCCTTCCCGCATGATCCGGGAAGGATGCCCACACCCCCCATCCCGGCCTCGGCGGTGGAGGCCGAAACATTTGCCGGACGGAACTTCTGCTTATGTCACGGTCTGGGGGTCAGCGAGGTTCGGTGGCCGGCACCGCGGAGTGGCTTTCCAGGTCAGGAATCGATGATCCGCGTCACATAGGGCGCCATGTTGGTAGTACGTGCCGCCGAGACCGTGACGGCGGGTTCGGTGCCCTCGATCATCTGGCCGTTCCCTAAAAACAGGGCCACGCTTTGGCTGCCGCCGGGGCCATAGCAGATCAGGTCGCCGCGGCGGGCCTGCGCCGGTGGGACCTTGCGGCCGACACTGCACTGCTCGTTGGATCTGCGCGGCAGTTTGAGCCCCACGCCGGCGAAGGCATATTGGATCAGGCCCGAGGCGTCGAAGCCGACTGTGCCGGGGGTGGTTCCGCCGGGCAGGGCCCCGGTGCCCGGAACGGTCCCGACCCCGGCGCCCGGCAGGGTGGCGGTATTGCCCGGAACGGTACCGACCCCAGCGCCCGGCAGAGTGGCCGTACCGGGGCTCGTGGTGCCCGGGAGCGCGGCAGTACCAGGCAGGCCGGTGGTGCCAGGCAGGCCGGTGGTGCCAGGCAGACCGGTAGTGCCAGGCAGGCTGGAGGTGCCCGGAGCGGTGCTGGCACTTTGCCTGACGCCGGTGGTGGGCCCTGACGCGTTGCCGCCGCCGTACACGAACGGCACCCCGCGCTGGGACAGGGCGCGTTGGACCACCATCTCGATGTGCTGCTGTCCATAGCCGGTTGGCCATGAGCGCTGGTCAGCGGCCGCCAGGCCGGGACTGACCACCGCCGGGGCAAGCAACATCGTCAGGCTGGTCGCCACGGAGTAGACGCGTTTCATTGGATTCCACCTCTCGGACCGCTGTTTTCACAACAGCCACTTAAACCACTTCTGCAACAGAGCGTACCGGCGATTGACGCGGTGACTAAATCGGCGAAGGAGAATTTGTCGTACCGTGACCGCGCGGTGACCGCTGACCGCCGTTTCGCCGCCGAGCGGTCGCAAAAGCCGCGTTTTCCAGGCTAAACAGGCGGCTTTTGGGTTTGGTCGCCGTAGCGACTTACGCTCAGTCTCCATGCCCGCGTTGACGCCCGAGCAGATCAGCGCAATCGATGCCGCCCACCTGTGGCACCCCTACAGCACCATCGGCGCGGAGGCCGTGGCGCCGGTGGTGGCTGTGGGCGCCCGCGGCGCGTGGCTGACGCTGATCCGCGACGGCAAACCGAGCCGGGCCCTCGACGCGATGAGCTCGTGGTGGACCGCGATCCACGGGCACGGCCATCCGGTTCTGGACACGGCGCTGGTCACCCAGCTGGACACGTTGAACCACGTCATGTTCGGCGGGCTGACCCACGAGCCGGCCGCACGGTTGGCGCAGCTGCTTGTCGACATCACGCCCACCGGGCTGCAGACAGTGTTCTTCAGCGACTCCGGATCGGTGTCAGTGGAGGTCGCGGTGAAGATGGCGCTGCAGTACTGGCGCAGCCGCGGGCGGCCGGGCAAACACCGGCTGATGACCTGGCGCGGCGGATATCACGGCGACACCTTCACACCGATGAGCATCTGCGACCCCGACGGTGGCATGCACCAGCTATGGACCGACGTCCTGGCCACCCAGGTGTTCGCTCCACAGGTGCCCCGTGACCACGACCCGGAATACACCGCGGCATTCGAAGCCCAGCTGGCCGAGCACGCTGCCGAACTCGCCGCCGTCGTCGTCGAACCCGTGGTGCAGGGGGCCGGCGGCATGCGCTTCCACGATCCTCGCTATCTGCAAGACCTGCGGGATATCTGCAGCCGGTATGAGGTTCTGCTGATCTTCGACGAAATCGCCACCGGATTCGGGCGCACCGGCGAATTGTTCGCCGCCGACCACGCTGGCGTCAGCCCGGACATCATGTGCGTCGGCAAGGCGCTCACCGGCGGCTACCTCAGCCTGGCCGCCACGCTGTGCACCAGCGACATCGCGCACACCATCAGCGCCGGCGAGGCCGGCGCGCTGATGCACGGTCCGACGTTCATGGCCAACCCGCTGGCCTGCGCGGTATCGGTGGCCAGCGTGCAGTTGCTGCTCGGTCAGGATTGGCGTTCGAAAGTCGGCGAGATCAGTGCGGCGCTGACCGCCGGGCTGGAACCTGCGCGCGGGCTGCCGACGGTGACCGACGTGCGGGTGTGTGGCGCGATCGGTGTCATCGAATGCGACCGGCCCGTCGACCTGGCGGTGGCCACCCCGGCCGCGCTGGACCGCGGGGTGTGGTTGCGGCCATTTCGCAACCTCGTCTATGCGATGCCGCCGTTTATCTGCACACCGTCCGAAATTGCGCAGATCACCTCGGCAATGGTCGACGTGGCGGCGCTCGTAAGCTGAACGGCGATGAAGTCACCGATTGACCTTTCGCCACTGGCCTGGCTGGACGCACACGCCGACCGGCGCCGGGATGCCGGGCTGCGGCGCTCGCTGCGGCCGCGCCCACCGGTCGCCACCGAACTGGACCTGGCATCCAACGACTATTTGGGTCTCTCGCAGCATCCGGCCGTCATCGAGGGCGGCGTGGCTGCGCTGCGCATCTGGGGCACCGGCGCGACGGGATCGCGGCTGGTCACCGGCGACACCGAGCTGCACCAAGAATTGGAGGCGGCACTCGCCGAATTCACTGGCGCCGCAGCGGCTTTGGTGTTCTCTTCGGGATATACCGCCAACCTGGGTGCGGTCGTCGGGTTGTCCGGTCCGGGTTCGCTGCTGGTGTCCGACGCCCACTCCCACGCCTCGCTGGTCGACGCGTGCCGGTTGTCGCGGGCGCGGGTGCAGGTGACGCCGCACCGCGACGTCGGTGCCGTAGCGGCAGCGCTGGCGTCGCGCGACGAAGAGCGTGCCGTAGTCGTCACCGACTCGGTGTTTTCCGCCGACGGGGCGCTCGCGCCGGTGCGAGAACTGCACGAGGTGTGCCGTCGGCACGGCGCGCTGTTGATTGTCGACGAAGCTCACGGTCTCGGGGTGCGCGGCAGCGGCGGGCGTGGACTGTTGCACGAGCTCGGCCTGGCCGGTGCGCCTGACGTGGTGATGACGACCACGCTGTCCAAAGCGCTCGGCAGTCAGGGCGGCGCGGTACTTGGTTCGGCGGCCGTGCGTGATCATCTGATCGACGCCGCCCGGCCGTTTATTTTCGACACCGGGCTCGCGCCGGCGGCAGTCGGCGCTGCGCTGGCGGCGTTGCGGGTGCTGGGAGCCGAGTCGTGGCGGCCGCGAGCGGTGCTCACCCACGCCCGCACTCTGGCCGAGATCTGCGCCGTACCAACAGAGCCCGCCTCGGCGGTGGTGTCGGTGATTCTGGGCGACCCGGAGGTGGCGTTGGCCGCGGCGGCCGCCTGCCTGGACGCCGGTGTGCGGGTGGGATGTTTCCGGCCTCCGACCGTGCCCGCCGGGACATCTCGGCTGCGGCTGACCGCCCGGGCGTCACTCGACGCCGACGAGCTCGGACTGGCTCGCACCGTGTTGACCGACGTGCTGTCACGCCGTTGACGGTCCTGGTCGTCACCGGGACCGGGACCGGGGTCGGTAAAACGGTCGCCACCGCGGCGCTGGCCGCTCAGGCACGTCAGATCGGCGTGGACGTCGCGGTATGCAAACCCGTGCAGACCGGCACCGAGGCCGGCGACGACGACCTCGTCGAAGTCACCCGGCTATCCGGAGTCGACGAGGTGGCCGGCTTGGCGCGCTATCCGCAGCCGATGGCGCCGGTGGCCGCGGCCGAACAGGCCGCAATGAGCCTGCCCACCCGCGAGGACATGCTGCACTTCATCCGCGCCGTGGATCGGCCGCGCCGGTTGACTCTGGTCGAAGGCGCCGGCGGGTTGCTGGTCGAACTCGGCCAGGGAGGCATCACGCTGCGCGACATCGCGGCCGACCTCGGCGCCGCGGTGCTGGTGGTGGCCACCGCCGAGCTCGGCACCCTCAACCACACCGCGCTGACGCTGGAAGCACTTGCAGTACAGGGTATTTCATGCACCGGGCTGGTGATCGGCAGCTGGCCGGCACATGCCGGGGCGGTGGAGACGTCCAACCGGTGGGCGCTGGAGCAGCTGGCGCCGGTGCGGGCAGTGCTGCCCGCCGGGGCTGGATCGATGGACCCCGCCGAGTTCGCCGCCACGAGCGCACACGCCTTCGACCGGCATTGGGTGACCACAGTGGTCGGCTGATGGTTCATTCGATCGAGCTGGTCTTCGACGCCGACACCGAAGCGGCGATCCGTCGCATCTGGACCGAACTGGCCGACGCCGGCATACCCAGCCAAGCGCCGGCGGCGCGACCGCACGTGACGATGGTCGTCGCCCAGCACATCGCGCCGGAAACGGATGCGCTGCTGAGCGCGGTCCTCGACTGGCTGCCGCTGAGCTGCGCGGTGGGGGCGTCGTTGCTGTTCGGCAGATCCAACGCGGTGCTGGCGCGGCTGATGGTGCCCACGGCTGACCTACTGGCGCTGCACGCCGAGGTCCACCGACTGTGCCGGCCGCATCTGCAGCCCGCGCCGATGCCCAACAGCTTGCCCGGTCAGTGGACTCCGCACGTCACACTGGCCCGTCGCATCGGGGGTGGCCAACTGGGCCGCGCGTTGCGCATCGCGGGGCGACCGGCGCAGATCGAGGGCAGCTTCGCTGCACTGCGCCGCTGGGACGGCAACAAGCGTGCGGAGTATCTACTATCCGCCGAACAACAGATATAGACCGGTGAAGGTGTAGCCGACCATGACCAGCATCATGGTGAGCTGGCCGGTGAGTTGATAGCCGGTCGGCAGCAGCCGTAATGCCTTGTCGTGCGCCGCAATTACCGCCACGATGTGCCCGGTGACCACGCAGGTCACCTTGATCACCGCCAGCACTGTGGGATGCAGAGACAACACATAGGCGACGTGCAGGTGCGCCAGGCCGAGCAGATTCCAGCCGTGGCCAAGCGGATCAGCCAACGCGAAGATGGCCTGTTGGCCGCGCTCCACCAGGTAGGACAGGTAGTGGGCGAAGATGTAGCCCACCACAATCGGGATCAGCGAGTGCGCCATCTGCCCGGGCAACGCCCGGCGCTGCTCACGGTCAACCCCACCGGTTGCCCGCGCCGCCAATGAAAAGGTCAGCACCACAACGGCGATGAACACCAGCAACCCGATGGTACGCAGCGCTGACGACGACAGCGTCACCGGCAAGCCGTGGGCATCATGGGTGAGCCGGTCGGCGAAGCTGCGCCACGTCGGCGACGCAGAGTAACTATCGAACGCCGTCGACCCAAGCAACACCGCCAGCACCGCGACCACGCCCGGCCGAACCGGCAACGACGGCAGATGATCGAAGGGATTGCCGACCACGATTTGGCCGGTGTCGAGGTTGCGGCGAAACGGTGAAAGCCGGGACACCGCCATGCTGTAGACCCCGAAGGGGTCGGCTCGGGCCAACCAGCGTTGCCCGCACAGCCACGCCCCGACCAACAGCACCACGGCGTAGATCAACAACCAGGTTTTGACCATTGGCAGTGACGCGGGATTCGGGCTGGCGAGTTCCATCCACACAAAAGCGAACAGCCCCACCGCAGCGGGGTGGTAGCCCCAGCTTTCCGGATAGGAAAGCCGCGGACCACGAAGCCGCGCCGGGATGATGCGGATCAGCAACAGATACAGCGTGCGCACCGGCGAGATCACCCGCCATACCGGCCCGAACAGCACCGAAAGCGCCACCAAACCGACCCACAGCAACACGTAGAACACCCCGAGCAAGGCGTTGGCTTGCGTCTGTGGACCCCACAGCCCGGCCATCACGACCCATGCCGCAAACACCAGCGCCACCGCGGCTGCTGTCCAGCGGGTGAGACGCGCATCCACCAGCGTGGTCAGTGCGGTCGGCAACGGTCGGCCGGGCTTGAGCGGGTCGAATCGTGGCTGCCGCCAAGCGAATGCGACCAGCGCGAAGGTGAAGGTCAATGCCCACGCCGCTCCGACCATCGCATAGGCGTAGGGAACGGGAAGATCGCTCGAGCCGCCCAGCCCGTGCGCCAGGTTCACGGACGGACTTGGATTGTCGCGACTATCCGGTCCAGGTGATGCAGTTCGACGTCGACATTGCCCGGGACGTCGACGCTGAATTGGAACGTCTGGTCCGGGGCGGCCGCGACCGGGAATTCGTGATCGGGTACCGAGTGCACGTGTAGCTCGTCGGAGGCATCGCTGGTGACGTGGAAGGTGATCTGTTCTTTGACTTTGGCCTGCAGCGTGGCGTTGGTCGGAGTGACCTTGCCGTCGGCGATGGTGACTTTGACTTCGAGTCCGGCCGGCGAGCTTGCGCTGTCCTTGTTTTGGTTACCCCCGCACCCGGTCAGCCCCGAAACCAGCACCATCACAACAGCTATCGCAAGCATAGCGCGAGATATCATGTGCACCAATCTATTCCGGCTATGCCGCCCGCGGGGGTGAATGCTTCGCCGCCGCCTCCTCCGGCTGTCCGGGCTCGTTGTCGGCCGCGTTGATGCGCCCCGCGCCCCAGGTCAGGCCGGCGATCACCATCAGCGTGAAGATCAGTACGACGATCCCGCCGGCGGTGAACAACCACGCCGGTACGGCTGGGTCGCGTTCGCGCTGCAGGATCGTGACTTCGAGCACGAACGGACGGGTGCTGGTGGCCAAGGCGGGAATCTCCGGTGCGGGAATCGCGTCGTCAGCCGGGGCCCAGATCGGCACCGCCGTCATCGTGTAGCCGTCTTGGACGCGCAGCAATGTCTTCCAGGACCCCCACACCGGAACGGGCTTGGTGGACTTGTAGTGCCCGGGTCCGACCCGGTCGAGCGAATCGATGAACAAGCCGCGATCATGTTCCATTCGGCCCTGCCAGGACAGGATCGTGAGCCAGTCCGGGTGGTCACTCACCAGGTTGGGCGGATTGATCTGCACTTCCGCCGACACCATTCGTTGTCCAGGTGGGCTGGGCAAATCGGTGAGCGCGATCGTGGCGGTGTCCTGTTGGGGCACCCGGATATGCAAGCCGTTGGCTACCGCGCCGCCGAGCACCAGCACGGTGACTACTACGGTCGCGATGCCGATCGCCCGGCCCGGCAGGCGTTGGCCGGTCAGCACCATCCCGAACATCGCCGCGCAGATTCCGGTCAGCACCGCCGCCGGCACGGCCATGGCCAGCGCTGCGCCCCACATGGTGACCGGCCACGGGTAGTGGTACACCGCGCCGATCCACAGCGACTCCAGCCACAGCCCGACGGTTCCGACACCCAGACCGGCGACGGCGCCGAACAGAATCGGCCGTCGGATCAGCGGAGTGAGGCCCACCAACTCGACAACCACCGCCGGACCCAGATACAGCGGGAACCAGTTGATCGGGGCACCCAGGATCGGACCGACTAGCACCGCCACGCCGGCACGCAACGCAATCGCGAACAGGGCCGCGATAATTGCCGCGCCCCGTCCCATCGTCAGGCGCGCCGCGATGGTGCCGATCGCTGCGGCGGCGGCGATCAGCATCGGCTGAAACACCAGCCGGAACTGAGGGACGCCGAAATCGAACTCGATCTGATAGACCGACATGCCGATCAGCAATCCGCCGAACGACAAGTAGCGCAGGAATTTGATGAACCGGCGCTCCTCTGTCGCGAAAGCACCTTGCTCGGGCGTGTCCGGTAACGCCCGTCCGCCTTCGTATTCCAGCATCAGCACCGCGAACAGAGAGAACCCCGCGCCGCCGATCATCATCAAATGCGTTGGGCCCCAGAGCGTGACGTCCTGGCCGAAGATGCGATGCCAAATATCGTCGAGGGGGAAGCCGATCAGCGCATACAGACCGCAGCCGGCCATCAGCAAGCCGCCGATGGGGGCGTACCAGTCGTGGGTGATGCGCATCGCCGCCGGTCCCGGCTTCTCGAACGGCATCACCACCGCCAACATGCCGGCCAGGAAGATCCCGAATAAGCCGATGACGATGAAGTAGTGCGCGGGGTTGGCCAACGGCCCGGGATCACGGCCGTTGCCGATATGCCAGCTGACATCCCAGATAAAGCCGAACAGGGCGCAGATGATCGAGGTGGTGAACACCAGAACCGGCAGGGCGACCCAGGAGGGACGATCGAACTTCTGGCCCAACCGCTCGCCGACGCGGGTCAGCCAACTGATCTTGTGCGTGCGGTGGGCGTATCCAGCCCACAACATCACCAGAGCCACCACCGCCGCGGCGATCCCGAGGCCGATCACCTGGTCGAGGCCGGCACCGCCTGCGGGCGCCTCCGCGAGAACCGTTACTTGCACCGCCATCTCCTCCCAATTGCGCCGGGCCGCCCCGGGAGAACTGATCGCCTATAGGTAACTGACCTCACAGTAGGTTGCCGATCCATCCCACATTGAAACTTCGGGCGATTCGGCAGTAGACCCGGTCACTTGGGCTGGTCGTCGGCCGGTGGCCGGGCCTCCGGGTGCGCGCGGCGCCTGTCCCGCAGCGCGACGTACAGCACGACACCGACGACGATCACCGCCGGCAGGAACGCAGGAAGGGCCAGCAGCAGGTAATGATGCGCCATGTAGTCGACGTGCGAACTGCTGAGTGTCGTCATGCTCTCGGCGATCCTGGCGTTGTGGACCGGTCGGAATCTCACCGGTACTGGCCAAGCTACCCCGACGGTACGGCCGGCTTACCGCGGCGCGATGGCACCGACCATGTCGGCCAACACCCGCCCGGTCGCCGACTGGCCCGCTATGCCGTCGATGAGCAACCGCAGCCCGAAGTCGAATCCGCTGCCGGGGTCCGCTGATGGCTCGATCATCGACTGCGCCTCGGGTACCGCGCCGGCGGCGTCCCACTGCATGCGGGACTGCTCGTCGGCGGTGGCCCCCAGTACGTAGTAGAGGATGGTGCGGGCGGCCAACTCGGACTGTTCGGGGCCGAGCCCGGCTTCGGCGGCCGCATCGGCCAGCACCACCAGAAGGTGGCTGACCCCGCGGGATTGTCCGGCGGCAAAGCTCGCCGAGACCAGCTCAGCGCCATCGGTGTGGGAGAGCAGTGCATCGCGCATCCGTGAGCACACGGTGCGCACCCGGCGGCGCCAATCGACATCGGCGCCGAGACCGGCAGCGATGTCGGTCGGCCGCAATACGTGGTCGGCGACGGCGCCGAGCAGCCGCTGCTTGTCGGAAAAATGCCAGTACAGCGCGCCCGGCGTGATGCCCAGTTCACGTGCCAGCCGACGCATCGTCAGATCGGCGATCCCATACTGGTCGAGGATCGCGGCGGCGGCTTCGACGACGTCACGTTTGTGCAGCTGCACGCCGCTAGCCTAACCTGAACACCGTTCAAGTAAGGCAGCGACGGGAGTACTTGGTGACCCAGGCGGCGACGCGACCGACCACCGATGCCGGCAGCACGGACATCCTCACTGTCGCGCGACAGCAGGTGCTGACGTGCGGCGAGGGCCTGAGCCAGGACCAGGTGCTGCACGTGCTGCAGCTGCCCGACGACCGGCTCGAGGAGCTGCTGGCGCTGGCCCACGAGGTGCGGATGGCCTGGTGCGGGCCCGAGGTCGAGGTCGAGGGCATCATCAGCCTGAAAACCGGTGGCTGCCCGGAAGACTGCCATTTCTGCTCGCAGTCGGGGCTGTTCGCCTCGCCGGTACGCAGCGCCTGGCTCGACATCCCGAGCCTGGTCGAGGCGGCCAAGCAAACAGCCAAGACCGGCGCCACCGAGTTCTGCATCGTCGCCGCGGTACGTGGACCCGACGAGCGCCTGCTCGCGCAGGTGGCCGCCGGCATCGAGGCGATCCGCAACGAGGTCGACATTCAGATCGCCTGCTCGCTGGGGATGTTGACGCAGGAGCAGGTGGACCGGCTGTCGGCGATGGGCGTCCACCGCTACAACCACAACCTGGAGACCGCCCGCTCGCATTTTCCCAACGTCGTCACCACGCACACCTGGGAAGAGCGTTGGGACACATTGTCGATGGTGCGCGAGGCCGGCATGGAGGTGTGCTGCGGCGGCATCCTCGGGATGGGGGAGACGCTCGAGCAGCGCGCGGAGTTTGCCGCCAATCTGGCCGACCTCGACCCCGACGAGGTGCCGTTGAACTTCCTGAACCCGCGGCCCGGCACCCCGTTCGGCGACCTGGAGGTGCTGCCGGCCGCCGACGCGTTGAGAGCCGTCGCCGCCTTCCGGCTGGCGCTGCCGCGCACCATGCTGCGCTTCGCCGGGGGCCGGGAGATCACTCTCGGCGATCTGGGCGCCAAGCAGGGCATCTTGGGCGGCATCAATGCGGTGATCGTCGGGAACTACCTGACCACGCTGGGCCGTCCGGCTGAGGCCGACCTGGAACTGCTCGACGATCTGCAGATGCCGATCAAGGCGCTCAACGCCAGCCTGTGATGGTTGTCGATCTGCCCGGTCCGGTCGGGGCCGGCGTCTATAACGTCTACACCGGAGCCAAGGCAGGCACGTCGGTACCCACGGCGGCCCAGCTGGGGTTGGAGCCGCCGCGGTTCTGTGCCGAATGCGGCCGCCGAATGGTGGTGCAAGTCCGTCCCGACGGTTGGTGGGCGAAGTGTTCACGACACGGCGTGGTGGATTCGGCCGAGTTGGACGGGCAGCGGTGAGCGAACCCGCCGGTCGGCCGGCCGCGGCGCCCCGCACCTCGCGACGACGGGCAGTCATCGCCGTAGTGGTCGGCTTGCTGGTGACGGGGGTGTTGATCGGTGCGCTGTGGGCGTGGTTGGCCCCGGCCATCCACGGCGTGGTGGCGCTGACCCACGACGGGGATCGGGTGCACGACTACCTCGGCAACGAATCCGACCACTTCTTCGTCGCCGCGTTTTTGATGCTCGGACTGTTGAATGTGGTCGCCGTGCTGGCGGCGGTGCTGTTATGGCAGTGGCGGGCACACCGCGGCCCGGGCATGGTCGGCGCGCTGTGTATCGGTGTGCTGGGCGCCGCCGCGGCGGCGACGACGGCAGGCGCGCTGCTGGTGCACACTCACTATGGCGCAACGGATTTCGCTGCCGCTCCGGTGACCGAACAGCACCGGGTGTATTACTTCACCGAGGCGCCGCCGGTGTTCTTCGGCCAGTCGCCGCTGCACGTCGCGTGCACACTGCTGCTGCCTGTTGCCACCGTCGCGCTGGTCTACGCCGTGCTGGCCGCCGCAACTGCACGCGACGACCTCGGCGGCTATCCCGCTGTCGAATCCCGGCTGCCCCAGCCGGTCACAGTGGACGCTGGTCCACCGTCCGTCCCGTGATCACCTTCGCCGCGATCACGGCGAGCCGCGCCATGCCGGTGTAGGTGGCCGGATTGAACATGGTCGGCCACTTGGTCCTGGCCCGACGAGTATTCAACGGGCGGCGCGCGAAGCGGTCCTGCAACCAGCGCAGCGTCATCGGCGCCGACAGCGGATGCAGCAGCAGATGTTCGCAGAACGCGTCGCGGTGGTAGGTGACGTCGGCGCCGCCGGCCGAATATGCATCGGCCAGCGCGTCAATGTCGTCGACGTTGATGATGTAGTCGTGCACGGCCTGCACGATCAGCACGGGCGGCGTCGGCACCGTGGTGCCCAGCTTGATGTTGTCGAAGACCTTCTGGACCTCCGGCATGTCCAGAACCTCGCCGAGCGGCCGGTCGAGGAACTCGCCCATGTCCTTGCGTGCCATCCGGAGCACGGCGCCCACCGTCGTCATCGTCTCCAGCCGGCATAGCAGCGCGCGGCCCTCATCGCTGGCGTGCTCTTTGATCACCCGGTCCAGATCGGGGTAGATGTGCGCCAGCGCGGCCACCACCAGGGCAGGCAAACCGGAAAAGAGACCGCCGTTGAGCTTGCGGAAGGTGTTGCCCAGATCGCCGACGGGCGACCCGAGCACGGCACCGGCAATGTCGAGTTCGGGTGCGTAATCGGCGCAGACTTCGGTCGCCCAGGCGGTCGCCAGGCCGCCGCCGGAGTATCCCCAGAGTCCGACCGGCGCCGACGGGGACAGCCCCAGGCGCTCCGAGCTCAGCGCGGCCCGGACCCCGTCGAGCACGCAATAGCCCGGCTCATACGGCGCGCCCCACCAGCCGTGCGGCCCCTCGTGGTCGGGCACCGAGACCGCCCAGCCCTCGGCGAGGGCCGCGTTGACCAGCAGGAACTCCAGCTGCGCAAACGAGCCGACGGCGTTGGCGTGGCGGCGCAGCGCATAGGACGGGAAACAACGGGAGGACACCGAGTCGATCGCGCACTGATAGGACAACAGCGGGCAGACCTGGCCTGGCTTGAGGCCGGCGGGCACGATCACGGTGGTCACCGTGGTCTGCGGATCGCCGTTGCGGTCCGTGGTCCGGTACAGCAGCTGGGTGGCGGTGATGGGCTGGCGGATCAGACCCAGAAACGCCAGTTCGACATCCCGGGACCGCAGCACGGTCCCCGGCACGGCGTGCTCGAAGCCTGGTGGCGGCTGGTAAAACGGGTCCTTCGACGGCAGGACGGGGCGTGCCTTGGGCTGCAACTCCTCATGCTGGGGCCGGCCGATCCAATCGGCGCCGGTCGATGTGGTCGCGAGGCTGCCAATGTCCATCGGGGCATTGTTACTTAAGAAGGCCTTAAGAATCCAGTCGACTCGCTTAAGTCATGCCCGGCGGCCGCAGCGCGGCAAACTGGTCGGTGACCCGCAGCTGCGAGTCAGTGAAGCGGTACAGCGCCGCCGGACGCCCGCCGCTGCGCCCGGATTGCGCGATGGTGCCGGTCTGGGTGATGACGCCGCGGCGGGCCAGCACCCGCTGCAGGTTGGTGGCATCGACCTGATAGCCCAGTGCGGCGCTGTAGATATCGCGCAGTGTCGAGACAGCGAATTCCCTTGGTGCCAGCGCGAATCCGATGTTCGTGTAGGACATCTTGGCCACCAGCCGGGCCCGGGCATGGTCGACCATCGGCCCGTGGTCGAACGCCATGGCCGGAAGCTTGGCCGCCGGATGCCAGCGAGTGTCCGGCGGCAGCTCCGGGGTGGCGGGGGAGGGCACCAAGCCCAAAAAAGTCGACGCAATGGTGCGGGTGCGCGGCACCCGTGCTGGGTCGGAGAACACAGCGAGCTGCTCCAAGTGAGCGACTTCACGCAGGTCAACCTTCTCGGCCAGCTGTCGTCGAACCGAGGTCGTCATGTCCTCGTCGTGGCGCAGCCGCCCGCCGGGTAGCGACCACGCACCCCGCTCCGGGTCACGGGCCCGTTCCCACAGCAGCACGTTGAGCTGGGGTTTCCCCGATTCAAGCCCGCGAACCTGGAACACGACAGCGAGCACCTCATGCTCGGTGCTAGTATGAACCACGTTTTCGATTATAAGACGAAAACCTGATCGGGGCGAGAGGAGCGGCGCTCATGACGGAGACCCTGAATCGCACGGAAGCGCTGGGCGACGAACTGCTCGCGCGTATCACCGACTCTCCCACCGGTTACTCCGGCGTGGATGCCGACGAACAGTGGGCCGCAGAGATCCGCCGGCTGGCCGAGTTGCGTGGCGCGACAATCCTGGCGCACAACTACCAATTGCCGGCGATCCAGGACATCGCCGACCACGTCGGTGACTCGTTGGCGCTGTCGCGAGTCGCCGCCGAGGCGCCCGAAGACACCATCGTGTTCTGCGGTGTGCATTTCATGGCCGAGACGGCCAAGATCCTCAGCCCCGACAAGACGGTTCTGATCCCCGACCAGCGGGCCGGCTGCTCACTGGCGGATTCGATCACTCCCGAGGACTTGCGGGCCTGGAAGGACGACCATCCGGACGCCGCCGTCGTCTCGTATGTCAATACCAGTGCCGCGGTGAAAGCGCTCACCGACATGTGTTGCACTTCGTCGAATGCCGTGGACGTGGTGGCGTCGATAGATCCGGATCGCGAGGTGCTGTTCTGCCCCGACCAGTTCCTGGGCGCCCACGTGCGTCGGGTGACCGGCCGCCAGAACATGCACGTGTGGGCCGGCGAATGCCACGTGCACGCGGGGATCAACGGCGACGAGCTGGCCGACCAGGCCCGCGAGCATCCTGACGCGGAACTGTTCGTCCACCCCGAATGTGGTTGCGCCACTTCGGCTCTGTATCTGGCCGGTGAGGGCGCATTTCCGGAAGAGCGGGTGAAGATCTTGTCCACCGGCGGCATGCTCGACGCCGCACGAACGACCGGGGCTCGTCAGGTGCTGGTCGCTACCGAGGTGGGGATGTTGTACCAACTGCGCAATGCGGCCCCACAGGTCGACTTCCAGGCGGTCAACGACCGCGCGTCGTGCAAGTTCATGAAGATGATCACCCCGGCGGCGCTGCTGCGCTGTTTGGTCGAGGGCGCCGACGAAGTTCACGTCGACCCCGAAACAGCGCGGCTGGCACGGCAAAGCGTGCAACGGATGATCGCCATCGGCCAGCCCGGCGGCGGCGAATGATCACCCAACCGGCCTGGCAGCAGCGGGCCGATGTTGTCGTCATCGGCACCGGGGTCGCGGGCCTGGCCGCGGCGCTGGCCGCCCAACGGGCCGGCAGGCGTGTCGTCGTGCTGTCCAAGGCCGACCGCACGCCCGGTGTCACCGCCACGCACTACGCACAGGGCGGGATCGCGGTGGTGCTGCCGCAGACCGGGGATTCGGTGGCAGCCCACGTCGCCGACACCCTGGCCGCCGGAGCGGGCATGTGCGATCCCGATGCCGTGGCCTCGATCGTCGCCGACGGCTACCGGGCGGTGTCCGAATTAGTCGGCAACGGTGCGCAATTCGACGAATCACGACCGGGACAGTGGGCGCTGACCCGAGAAGGCGGACATTCGCGCCGGCGCATCGTGCACGCCGGCGGTGACGCTACCGGCGCCGAGGTGCAACGGGTGCTCGACCATGCGGCGCGCGTGCTGGACATCCGCACCAACCACGCGGTCCTGCGAGTGCTGCACGACGACTCATATGTGACCGGGGTGCTGGTCGCCAACGCCGACGGTCCCGGCATCATTCACGCGCCGTCGGTGATCCTGGCCACCGGCGGATTGGGGCACCTCTACGCCGCGACCACCAACCCCGACGGCTCCACCGGGGACGGTATTGCGCTGGCACTGTGGGCCGGCGTGGCGGTCAGCGACATCGAGTTCATCCAGTTCCACCCGACGATGCTGTTCGACGGTCACAGCGGCGGGCGCCGACCCCTGGTCACCGAGGCCATTCGCGGTGAGGGCGCGGTATTGCTTGACGCCCAGGGTGATTCGATAACCACAGGTGTGCATCCAATGGGGGATCTGGCGCCGCGCGACGTCGTCGCCGCCGCTATCGACGCGCGGCTGCGCGCCACCGGCGACCCGTGTGTCTACCTCGACGCCCGCGCCATCGTCGGCTTCGAGACCCGCTTCCCGACCGTGACCGCCGCATGCCGGGCCGCCGGCATCGACCCAGTGCGGCAACCGATTCCGGTCGTTCCCGGAGCGCACTACAGCTGTGGCGGCGTCGTCACCGATGTCCACGGGCTTACCGAACTTCCCGGACTGTTCGCAGCCGGTGAGGTGGCGCGAACCGGGATGCACGGCGCTAACCGGCTGGCGTCCAACAGCTTGCTGGAAGGCTTGGTCGTCGGGGGCCGGGCCGGCAGAGCAGCGGCCGCGCATGCGGTGGCAGTCGGGCCGCCGCGCGCTGAGCTGCCCGCGTTACCAGTCGCTACGGCATTGGCGCGCAACGTCTTACAGAGCGCGATGACCCGTGACGCCTCGGTAGTCCGCGACGCCGACGGCCTGCACCGGCTGGCCGACACACTGTCGGCGGCACCGGTGCGCAGTCTGATGGACCGCGTCGATCTCGAAGACGTCGCATTGACCGTGACTGCCCGCGCGGTGGCCGCGGCTGCGTTGGCCCGCGAGGAAAGCCGCGGCTGCCATCACCGCGCCGACTACCCGCAGGTTGCCCCCAGTGAGGCGCGCAGCGTCGTCGTGCGGCTGGCTGAGGACAACGCAGTGCACGCCGCGGCGCTGGCTGCGGTGTGCTGATGGCCCTCTCGGGATGCGAGGTGGCCGAGGCGCGCGCCACGATCGGCCGAGCGCTCGACGAAGACCTCCGCTACGGGCCGGACATCACGACCTTGGCGACGGTGCCGGAAGGGGCGATGGCCACCGCATCGCTGATCACCCGCGAGCCCGGCGTGATCGCCGGCGTGGACGTCGCGCTGCTGGTGCTCGACGAGGTGCTGGGCCCCGACGGTTATCGGGTGCTCGACCGCGTCGAGGACGGCACGCGGCTGCAGCCGGGCGCGTCGCTGTTGACGATCGAGGCGTTGGCGCTCGGCTTGCTCACCGCGGAGCGGACCATGCTCAATCTGGTGTGCCATCTGTCCGGCATCGCCACCACGACTGCCGCCTGGGTCGATGCCGTACACGGCACGAGGGCGAAGATCCGCGACACCCGTAAGACACTGCCCGGCCTGCGCGCGCTACAGAAGTACGCGGTCCGGGTAGGCGGCGGCGTCAACCACCGGATGGGGCTTGGCGATGCGGCGTTGATCAAGGACAACCACGTCGCGGCGGCCGGCTCGGTGGTCGCGGCGCTGCGCGCCGTGCGGGCAGCTGCGCCCGATCTGCCGTGCGAAGTCGAAGTCGACTCGCTCGAACAGCTCGACCAAATATTGGCCGAGGAACCGGAATTGGTGCTGCTGGACAACTTCCCGGTCTGGCAGACCCAAACGGCGGTGCAGCGCCGCAACGCCCATGCGCCGGCGGTCAAGCTGGAGTCATCCGGTGGGCTATCGCTGGATAATGCGGCGGCCTACGCGGGCACCGGCGTGGACTATCTCGCGGTCGGCGCGCTCACCCATTCGGTGCGTGTGCTCGATGTCGGCCTGGACGTTTAGTCGTCGCCTGTTATGAGGGAGCGATGATTTCGACGGTCGGAAAATATGTGCGGTATCGGCGCGCATCCCGGCTAATCAACGTGAGCTGATCCACCGCGGCATGGGCGCCAATGTAGAAGTCCGGCAACGGCGACCGCCGCTCCCCGCCGCGAGACCGGTAGGCGAGGAAAGCGCGCCCCGCCACAAACCCGGCGGGATACGGCAATGGCACTCGCCGGAACAGGCCCTCGGGCAAGGCGTCGTCGAGCTCCTCGATCGTGTCGTAATTCATCGAAACCTCGGCGTAGATCAACGGGTTGATCAGTAGGGGTGCGGTGCGGGCAGCGGTGGTCAACGCAGCCGACGACCACTGGAACCAATGCGGATCCTCGGTTGCGACGTCCAACAGCACGTTCGAGTCGACGAGGTACCCGGTCGGTCGGTTAGGTTCAGTCACGGGTCAGCTGGAGCAGCTCGTCGGTCGACATCGTCCGACGTCCGCTGCCTCGTAGAGCGGCAACCGCCCTATCACCACGATCGGGACGTTCACTCGTTCGCGGCACAATCGTCACGACGCCTTCACGCTCGACAAAGTCGACCTCGGTCTCCGGTAGCAGCCCGTGGCGTTCGCGGATGTGCTGCGGAATTGTCACCTGTCCCTTGCTGGTGATTCGCATGCGGCCATCTTACTCTTACTTTTCAAAGTAAGGATCATTGGGCGCGGGTTGACTGCAAGGTACGTTAGAACGCGCCCTCAGGCGATATCGGCGACCAGGACCGCCACCCGGCGCCCCTGTACGCGGGCCAGCCAGGGCAGGCTGTCGCCGCCGCTGCCGGGCGGCAGGATCCGCGGGTTGGTGAGGTGCACCTCACGCCGGGAGATCCGCAGGTCGGCCTCACCGGCGGCCAGCACGTTTTTTACCCAATCGGCCTTGCCATGGCCCAGCGCGATGGCCAGCAGGTTGCCTTTGCGATAGGTGGTGACGACGGTTTCGTACGACTTACCGGACTTGCGACCTCGGTGTTTGATGATCGAGGTACCGGGCAGGAAACGCGCGACCTTCTTCACCACCGGGTTCATGTATTTGATCTGCAGCCGGTCCAGCCAGGGCGGGAAGATAACCGGCAGCTTCGCGTCGTCGTTCGGGCGGTCGGTGGCGGGCATGGCGGTCACTGTACCGGTCCGATAACCATTTGGCCTGCTCTGGGACAATGGTCAACGTGAACCTGATGGCCCGCATCGACCTGCGCGGCGCCGACTTATCCGCCGCCCGGCTGCGCGCCGCGTTGCCGCGCGGTGGCGCCGACATCGACGCTGTGCTGCCGACCGTGCGCCCGATCGTCGAAGCGGTCGCCGAGCGGGGCGCCGAGGCCGCGCTGGACTTCGGTGAGTCCTTCGACGGGGTTCGGCCGGCGGCGATACGCGTGCCGGCCGCCGCGCTGGACGCGGCGCTGGCCGGCCTGGCGGCCGAGGTCCGCGACGCGCTGCAGGTGGCGATCGACCGCGCCCGCGCCGTACACGCTGATCAGCGGCGCGCCGACCACACCACCGCCTTGGGCCCGGGCGCCACGGTCACCGAGCGCTGGGTTCCCGTCGAGCGGGTCGGCCTGTACGTACCCGGCGGCAACGCGGTGTACCCGTCGAGCGTGGTGATGAACGTGGTGCCGGCGCAGGCCGCCGGCGTCGGGTCGCTGGTGGTGGCCAGCCCGCCGCAAGCCGCATATGACGGCCTTCCGCACCCGACGATCTTGGCCGCCGCGCGGCTGCTCGGCGTCGACGAGGTGTGGGCCGTCGGCGGAGCGCAGGCGGTGGCCCTGTTGGCGTATGGCGGCGTCGACACCGACGGTGCCGAGCTGGCACCCGTCGACATGGTCACCGGCCCCGGCAACATCTACGTCACCGCGGCCAAGCGGCTCTGCCGCTCCCGGGTGGGCATCGATGCCGAGGCCGGGCCGACCGAGATTGCCATCCTCGCCGACCACACCGCCGACTCGGCACACGTCGCCGCGGACCTGATCAGCCAAGCCGAGCACGACGAGATGGCCGCCAGTGTGCTGGTCACGCCGAGCGCCGCGCTGGCCGACGCCACCGACGCCGAGCTGGCAAGCCAGCTGCAGACCACCGTGCACCGGGAACGGGTGACCGCCGCGCTGCGCGGGCCACAATCGGCGATCATCCTGGTCGACGACCTCGACGCCGGTATCCGCGCCGTGAATGCCTACGCCGCCGAGCACCTGGAGATCCAGACCGAGGACCCGGGCGCCGTTGCGGCCCGGATCCGTTCTGCCGGGGCAATTTTCGTCGGACCCTGGTCGCCGGTCAGCCTCGGCGATTACTGCGCAGGCTCCAACCACGTGTTGCCGACCGCGGGCTGTGCCCGGCACTCCAG
Source organism: Mycobacterium sp. NGS51 (assembly GCF_059812525.1). Classification (NCBI taxonomy): domain Bacteria; kingdom Bacillati; phylum Actinomycetota; class Actinomycetes; order Mycobacteriales; family Mycobacteriaceae; genus Mycobacterium; species Mycobacterium sp. NGS51. The sequence goes on along the minus strand of NZ_JCALCV010000026.1, from coordinate 27,499 downwards.
CGGCCTGTCGGTGCAGACTTTTCTGCGCGGTATCCACGTCGTCGACTACACCGAGGCGGCGCTCAAAGACGTGTCGGGCCACGTCATCACGTTGGCCAAAGCCGAGGATCTGCCCGCCCACGGCGAGGCGGTCCGCCGGAGGTTCGAGCGATGAGCCGAAAGCCGGTGACACTCGAGGACTTGCCGCTGCGTGAGGATCTGCGCGGCAAATCACCTTACGGTGCGCCACAGTTGGCGGTACCGGTGCGGCTGAACACCAACGAAAACCCCCACCCGCCCACCCGGGCGCTGGTCGACGACGTCGTGCAGTCGGTACGCGACGCCGCCGCCGACCTGCACCGTTATCCCGACCGCGACGCGGTAGCGCTGCGCAGAGACCTGGCCGGCTACCTGACTGCACAGACTGGCGTCCAGCTGAGTGTTGAACACCTTTGGGCCGCAAACGGTTCCAACGAAATCCTGCAGCAGCTGCTCCAGACCTTCGGCGGGCCGGGCAGAAGCGCAATCGGGTTTGTCCCGTCGTATTCGATGCACCCGATCATCGCCGATGGCACCCGCACGGAATGGGTCGAGACGGTGCGGGCACACGACTTCAGCCTCGACATCGAGGCCGCCGTCGCCGCGGTAATCGAACGCCGACCCGACGTGGTTTTCATCGCCAGCCCCAATAACCCCTCCGGGCAGAGTGTTTCACTGTCAGAGCTGCGACAGCTGCTGGACGTCGTGCCGGGGATAGTGATTCTGGACGAGGCCTACGGCGAATTCTCGTCGCGGGCCAGCGCGATCCAGCTGGTGGATGAGTATCCGACCAAGTTGATCGTCACCCGCACCATGAGCAAGGCCTTCGCCTTTGCCGGTGGGCGGCTGGGATATCTGATCGCCACCCCGGCGGTGATCGAGGCGATGTTGTTGGTGCGGTTGCCCTACCACCTGTCGTCGCTGACCCAGGCCGCCGCGCGAGCCGCGTTGCGACACGCCGACGACACACTGGGCAGTGTCGCCACCCTAATCGCCGAACGCGAACGGGTATCAGCCGCGTTGAGCGGCTTAGGGTTTCAGGTGGTGCCCAGCGACGCAAATTTCGTGTTGTTTGGGCAGTTCGCCGACGCGCCCACCGCCTGGCAGCGTTACCTCGATGCCGGCGTGCTGATTCGCGACGTCGGCATCCCCGGCTATCTGCGGGTCACCACCGGGCTGGCCGAGGAGAACGACATCTTCTTGGAGGCCAGCGCGTTGATCGCTGCCACCGAATTGGCCCAGCCCCTACCCAGCCCCTAGGAGCCTCATGACCCAGAACCGCTACGCGCGTGTGGAACGCAGCACCAAAGAATGCGACATCGTCGTCGAACTCGACCTCGACGGCACCGGCCAGGTTCAGATCGACACCGGTATCCCGTTTTACGACCACATGCTGACCGCGCTGGGCAGCCATGCCAGCTTCGATCTGACTGTGCGAGCCAAGGGTGATGTCGAGATCGAGGCACACCACACCATCGAGGACACCGCCATTGTGCTCGGGCAAGCGTTATGCCAAGCTCTCGGCGACAAGAACGGCATCCGCCGGTTTGGGGACGCCTTTATCCCGATGGACGAGGCGCTGGCCCATGCCGCTGTCGACGTATCCGGGCGGCCCTACTGCGTGCACACCGGTGAGCCGGATCACCTGCGGCACTTCACCATCGCCGGCAACACCGTGCCCTATCACACCGTGGTCAACCGGCATGTGTTCGAGACGCTGGCCAACAACGCCCGTATCGCGTTGCACATTCGTGTCCTGTATGGCCGCGACCCGCACCACATCACCGAGGCCGAGTACAAGGCTGTTGCCCGAGCGTTGCGTCACGCCGTCGAACCCGACCCGCGGGTCTCGGGGGTGCCGTCCACTAAAGGCGCCTTGTGACAACAAAATCTGTGGTCGTCCTCGACTACGGGTCGGGCAATCTGCGGTCGGCGCAGCGTGCGCTGCAACGGGTCGGCGCCTCGGTGGAGGTGACTTCCGATCTGAACGCGGCCGCAGCCGCCGACGGTCTGGTGGTGCCCGGCGTCGGCGCGTTCGAGGCATGCATGACCGGGCTGCGGGGGATCGGAGGCGAACGGGTGATCGCGGAACGCGTCGCGGCCGGCCGCCCCGTCTTGGGTGTCTGCGTCGGTATGCAGATCCTGTTCGCCCGGGGTATCGAATTCGGGGTCGAAACCAACGGCTGCGGGCAATGGCCCGGTGTTGTCACCCGGCTCGACGCCCCGGTGATCCCGCACATGGGCTGGAACACGGTGGCCGCCGCGCCGGGTAGCGCACTGTTCAAAGGGTTCAGCGCCGACGACCGGTTCTATTTCGTACACTCCTACGCCGCCCAATGCTGGACGGGTGAAGCCGATGCGCTGCTGACGTGGGCCACCCATCAGGTACCGTTTCTGGCCGCCGTCGAGGACGGACCGCTGGCCGCCACCCAATTCCACCCGGAAAAGAGCGGGGATGCCGGGGCGGCCCTGCTCAACAACTGGATCGAAGGATTATGACCAACACTTTCGCGCCGCGGGAGGCACTGTGCTGACGTTGTTACCGGCCGTCGACGTTGTCGACGGCCGCGCGGTGCGCCTGGTGCAGGGCCGCGCAGGCAGCGAAACCGAATACGGCTCGGCCATCGACGCCGCGCTGGGTTGGCAGCGCGACGGGGCCGAGTGGGTACACCTGGTCGACCTCGACGCCGCCTTCGGTCGCGGATCCAACCGCGAACTACTTGCCGAGGTTGTCGGCAAGCTCGACGTGCATGTCGAACTGTCCGGCGGTATCCGCGACGACGACTCGCTGTCCGCCGCGCTGGCCACCGGTTGCGCCCGGGTCAACCTCGGCACCGCGGCCCTGGAAAACCCGAAGTGGTGCGCTGCGGTAATCGCCGAACATGGCGACAAAATTGCCGTCGGCCTGGATGTGCAAATCATCGATGGCGCGCACCGGCTGCGCGGACGCGGTTGGGAAACCGACGGCGGCGACTTATGGGATGTGTTGAAACGCCTTGACCGCGAAGGGTGTTCACGCTTTGTCGTCACCGACGTCACTAAGGACGGCACGTTGACCGGGCCGAACCTGGACTTGCTGCGTTCGGTGGCTCACCGCACCGATGCCCCGGTGATCGCCTCCGGCGGGGTGTCAAGCCTCGACGATCTGCGTGCCATCGCCACGCTCGCCGACAGCGGAGTCGAGGGTGCCATCGTCGGAAAGGCTCTGTACGCAGGGCGTTTCACGTTGCCGCAGGCTCTGGCGGCGGTCCGCGAATGACCGTGGATACCAAGGACCTCGATGCGTTGGTGGCCGAAGCGTCGGCGGTCCTCGATGCCGCCGCCGAACCCTTTCTGCAAGGCCACCGCGCCGACTCCGCGGTGGCCAAAAAGGGAGACGACTTCGCCACCAAGGTCGACCTGGCCATCGAACGCCAGGTCGTCGACGCCTTGGTCAAGAACACCGGAATCGAGGTGCATGGCGAAGAGTTCGGCGGTGCGGACCTCGACTCCCCGTGGGTATGGGTACTCGACCCGGTCGACGGCACATTCAACTACGCAGCCGGATCTCCCATGGCGGCCATTCTCCTGGGCTTGTTGCACGACGGTGATCCGGTCGCAGGTCTGACCTGGCTACCGTTCATCGGGCAGCGCTACACGGCCGTGGTCGGCAGCCCGCTGCTCAAAAACGGTGCCCCGCAGCCTCCGCTGCAGCACACCGACCTGACCGATTCGGTCATCGGCATCGGCACGTTCAACGTCGAGTCGCGGGGACGGTTTCCAGGACGCTACCGCCTGGCAGTGCTGGAGAGTCTGAGCCGAGTGTCGTCGCGGCTGCGCATGCACGGTGCTACCGGCATCGATCTGGCCTACGTCGCCGACGGCATCCTTGGCGGTGCAATCAGTTTCGGTGACCATGTGTGGGACCACGCGGCCGGCGTGGCATTGGTGCGGGCGGCCGGTGGCATCGTCACCAATCTGGCCGGGGAAGAGTGGACCCCGCAATCGCGGTCAGCGCTGGCGGCCGCACCAGGCGTGCATGCTCAGATGCTCGAGCTGCTGCGGGCCGTTGGCGACCCTGGGAGCTACTGAGCATGGATGTCGCCGTGCGGGTGATCCCGTGCCTGGATGTCGACGCCGGTCGGGTGGTCAAAGGGGTCAACTTCGAAAACCTGCGCGACGCAGGCGATCCGGTTGAACTCGCGGCCGCCTATGACGCCGAGGGTGCTGACGAGCTGACCTTTCTCGACGTGACCGCATCGTCGTCGGGGCGAGCCACCATGCTGGAGGTGGTGCGCCGTACCGCCGAGCAGGTGTTCATTCCGCTCACCGTCGGCGGCGGCGTGCGCACGGTCGCCGACGTCGACATGCTACTTCGGGCGGGCGCGGACAAAGTGTCGATCAATACCGCCGCGATCGCACGCCCTGACCTGTTGGCGGAGATGGCGCGAGCATTCGGCTCCCAGTGCATTGTGTTGTCCGTCGACGCGCGCACCGTGCCGGCCGGGTCGCCGCCGACACCGTCGGGCTGGGAGGTCACCACACACGGCGGCCGGCGCGGCACTGGTATCGACGCCGTCGAATGGGCTTCTCGCGGCGCAGAATTGGGCGTGGGGGAGATCCTGTTGAATTCGATGGACGCCGACGGCACCCAGGCTGGCTTCGACCTGGCGATGCTTCGCGCGGTCCGGGCGGCAGTGACCGTGCCGGTGATTGCCAGTGGCGGGGCCGGAGCAGCCGAAGACTTCGCACCGGCGGTAGCCGCGGGGGCCGATGCGGTGCTGGCCGCCAGCGTCTTTCATTTCCGCCAGCTGACGATCGGGCAGGTGAAAGCGGCGATGGCTGCTGAAGGGATTACGGTGCGATGACGCTCGACCCGACAATCGCGGCGCGTCTGAAGCGCAACGCCGACGGTCTGTTCACCGCGATCGTCCAGGAGCGCAGCAGCGGCGATGTGCTCATGGTCGCGTGGATGGATGACGAAGCGCTGGCCCGCACGTTGGAAACCCGCGAGGCGACGTATTTTTCGCGGTCCCGCGGCGAGCAGTGGGTCAAGGGCGCCACGTCGGGCCACACCCAGCATGTGCATTCGGTGCGGTTGGACTGCGACGGCGACGCGGTGCTCCTAGTGGTCGACCAGGTCGGCGGCGCCTGCCACACCGGAGACCACAGCTGCTTCGACGCCGACGTGCTGCTGGGCCCCGAGGGCTGACCGGCCCGCAACCGTCGGCAGCGATAGGGTTTGTGATCGTGCGAAAATCGCCGTTGCTGGCATGGGCGCTATGGGATTGCGGAGCGACGGGCCTCAATGCGGTCGTCATCACGTTCGTTTTCCCGGTGTATTTGACCGCGTCGGTGGGAGCCGGCGGGGGCACATCGCCGACGAGTTCGCTGGGCCGGGCCATGACGGTTGCCGGCATCACCGTCGCCCTGCTCGCCCCGATGACCGGAAGTTGGGTCGCTGACCCGCGACGACGCCGTAACGTGCTGACCGTCCTGACCGGGGCGGTGGCGGCGCTGACCGCGATGATGAGTTTGGTCCGCGACGACGCCCGCTACCTGTTGCCGGGCCTGATACTGCTGGCCGCCACCGCAGCCTGCAGCGACTTGGCCACTGTCCCGTACAACGCAACGCTGCGGCTGATCTCCACGCCGGAGACCTCGGGCAAAATATCCGGCTTTGGCTTGGCCGCAGGCTATGCCGGCAGCGTGACCTTGCTGTTGGCGGTGTATGTCGGCTTCATCGCAGGAGACGGGCCGGTGGCTGGTGCGCTGGGCATTGCGACGGCCGATGGTCTGAACGTGCGCATGGCGATGCTGCTGACCGGAGCCTGGTTTTTGCTTTTCGCGCTGCCCTTGTTGATCTGGGCGCCGAAACCGCCGGCCATACCCGGTGATGACGCTGCACCGGTCGCCGCGTTGAGCGCGGCTCGCCAGTTCTGGTCGGATCTTGTTGGCGAGTGGCGCCGCGACCGTAACGTCGTCTACTACCTGCTGGCCAGCGCCGTGTTCCGGGACGGGCTGACGGGCGTGTTCGCGTTCGGGGCAGTGTTGGGCGTCAACGTGTATCGCATCTCAGAGGCCAGCGTGTTGTTATTCGGCGTGGTAGCAAGCACTGTGGCGGCGACGGGTGCTGTTTTCGGCGGTCTCCTCGACCAGCGTGTCGGGTCCAAGACTGTCATCCTCGGCTCGCTGGCCTCGATGATTGCGGTCGGGCTGTTGCTGCTGGCGCTGTCGGGGCCGCTGGCGTTTTGGGTATGCGGCCTCATGCTGTGTCTGTTCATCGGCCCAACCCAGTCGTCGGCGCGCGCTCTGTTGTTGCGAATGACCGCTGAGGGCAAGGAAGGACTGGCCTTCGGGCTCTACACCACCACTGGGCGAGCCGCAGCATTTCTGGCACCGTCGATGTTCTTCGCGTTCATCGATCTGTTCGGTGCTGACCGGGCCGGTCTGGGCGGCCTGCTAGTCGTACTCGCGGCGGGGCTGCTGGCGATGCTGCCCATCCGCGCGCCGGCCCGCCACCATCGGCACGAGCCGATCGCGGACGTGGCCGACTAGCTGCCGATCAAAGCCCCGCTGCGCCGACTGCGACGAACGCAGCGCCGAACGCGGCCAGCAGGATTGCGACGTCACGGCGACGACGCGATCGAACCCAGTTGTGCAGCGCTGTCATCGAGGTGGTGGTCGTCTTGGGCGCCAGCAGATAGGCCAGCAGCGGAATCTCGATGAGCGCGAAGGCCACGGCGTTGAACATCAACAGCACTGCGACTTGCGTCAGGGCTGCGGCGCCGGAGGCGAGAATGACGGCTAGCGCGCCAAGATAGTCGACCGAAGGCAACGCGATGGCGAGGCCGGCCACGCCAGCGACCGACAGCGAAGGCCCGCTCAGCAATCGTTGGGCCGGACTAGCCAACCTTGCCGGGCGCGAGCCCAACCGCCGGTGGACACCCATGCCCACAACGACGGCGGCCAATAACGCCAAAAGCCCGATCAGAAGCTGAACTCTGGGCAAAGTGAAGTAGCTAGGCCACAGCGGTGTGCGTCGAAACGCGAACAAGACAACCAGACCCACCGTCGTACCCATGGCGAAACCGCCAGCCAAAAACGCGAGTAGTTGCAGCGCCGGTCGAGGCCTGTTGAGCATGAGCACGGTCATCCCGAGTCGGAACGGTTCGACGCTGACGGCAAGGGCCATGACCAGGACAGTGACCAGCATTGGCAGTTCTGGGTGCGCCCAGCGGCCGGCTCAGGCGTCCAGCCGGGCGAACTGGTCCCGACGGTACTGCTCGACGCAGGTGGCTCGCCGGATCTTGCCGCTCGTCGTGGTGGGAATCGACCCGGGTGCCACCAGTACAAGATCCCCGACGTTCAAGCCGTGTGCCTTGGATATCGCGGAGGTGACATCGCTTTTGACTCCGGCGAGCCAGTGGGTGGCCTCCTGGTCGGAATCGCCGCGCTTCTTGACCTCGATGATGGTGACCAGCTTCTCGGTATCGTTCATCGGCACCGATATCGCCGCGACCCGACCACCTGTGATCTCCCGGACCGCTGCCTCAATGTCCTCGGGACAGTGATTGCGCCCACGAATGATCAGCAGGTCCTTGATGCGGCCGACGATGAACAGCTCGTCCTCGTAGATAAACCCCTGGTCGCCGGTCCTCAGCCAGGGGCCGTCAGGTGTGCCTGGCGAGGGGTCGGCGAGCGTGGCGCCGAAGCAGCGCTGCTTCTCCGGCGGTTTGCGCCAGTAGCCGTCGGCGACGTTGGCACCGTGCACCCAGATCTCGCCGACCGATCCCGGCGGGCACTCGCGGTGGGTGTCGTAGTCAACGATGCGCAGCGTGGGCGACTGCGGCACTCGGTATTTGGCCAGCGCAGTGCCGTTCCCGGCCGCACACCGCTGGGCGCGGCCCGCACCCAGCTGCCCGACATCGAAATGAACCGAGGGTGACGATTCACTCCAGGTGCTCGTCGCAACGAAGACGGTTGCCTCCGCTAAGCCGTATGACGGGAAAATCATGTGATCCCGAAAATTGAAGTGCGCGAACCGATCGACGAACCGTTGTAAGGTGGTCGGCTCGACACGTTCGGCGCCATTGATAATGCCCACCACCCCGCCGAGGTCGAGCCCGGCCAGGTCATCGTCGGTTGTCTTGCGGGTGGCCAAGTCGAAGGCGAAGTTGGGCGCCGCTGACCACGCATGCGGACTTTTGGCCAAAGCCTGCATCCATCTGGCCGGCCTCTCGGCGAATGAAATCGGACTGGTCAACTCGCCGCGCCAGCCGTTCAGAATTGGTGTGCAGACTCCGATCACCAAACCCATGTCATGGTAGAACGGCAACCACGACACGACGGTGGTATCCGGCGGGGGTTTAACGTGGGCGTCGGCGAACATGCCGCGCATCAGCTGCTCGAAATTCACCTGGAGATTGCTGTGCGAGATCACCGCCCCGGTCGGCACCCGCGTTGAACCAGAGCTGTACTGCAAATACGCGATGCTCGGTAAATCGGCGCTCGAAAGACTTGCTCCGCCTTCGACATCCAGATTCATCGAATCGATTTCGACGATCTTGGGAACGGTGTCCAGACGTGCTTGATCAACATATTCGGCGATATCTTCCGCGACCGCCGACGTGGTGAGAACAACTGACGGCGACGTATCGGTAAGGACTGCACCGACGCGCTCATGACTTGAACCGCGATGCGGCAGTGGGAGCGGAACTGCGATCAACCCGGCTTGCATGGATCCCAGGAATGCCACGATGTATTCGAGGCTTTGGGGAGCGAGGATTACCGCCCTGTCTCCGACCGATCCATGGGCGCTGAGTTCGCGAGCCACATTCATAGTTCGACGGGACAACTGCGACCAGGTAAGGCTTTCGGGTACACCTGCCCAGTCGTTTGCGTAATCGGTAAAAGTGAACGCTATGTCATGGGGCCGCAGGCTGGCACGTCCGTGCAGCATCGAGAGAATCGATGACTGAGGCATAGGCGTCACATTACGTCGGTAGTAGTTCGTCGAACGCGTCGGCTCGCATTCTCGTGTCAACGTGGACCGGTGGACAACACGGACATGGCACCGTTGAGGATCTGCGAGAACGGGTCGGCGCCGCCACCGAAGGTGGCCTGGGTGGCCGGTGCGGTGACGGCAGCGGGGTCGAAGCCGTTCACTGGGTCCACCTGGACCGGAGCGGTCGCCGGATCGTCGTTGCGTGAATATGCGGCGTTCACCCGGGGCAGCAATATCGCGTCCAGCTTGTTCAGCGTGTCCTCGTCAATCCCGATGTAGGCCAACGGCATGACCAGCGGAAGGTGCTTTTCGGGGATCAAATAGGTCGTGGTCGTCGCACCCCTGGAGTTCACCGTTGACCGGATGTTCTGCGGCGGCACCATGCTCGGATTGGTGAAGGCAACCGCAGTGTGTCCCGTAGCGAGGCCCATCAGCGTGTTGGCGAGGGCGAACAGGTTGTCGGGACGGTCGGGGAAGTCGGCGATCGAGTCGTAGGCGGAGATGAACATGTGGGTGTCGTACTGGCTTTCCACCGGAGGTGGTATGCGGTAGTCCATTGCGGGAACAACGGACCCGACCGGGAACATGGCGGTCAGGAAACTCTCACCGAAAGCGTGCCGCGCAATCGGGTCGCCAAACGTGGCGAAGTTCAGCTGGTCCGGCGGGGGAGCGGTCGGGTCGTTGGCAAGCCGCGCCTGGACGGCGTTGAGTACAAGCGCTCCCTCGGACAGGCCGATCGCGGTACCGGGGCCGCCGTTGCGGATGGCTGAATCGAGGTTGTCTTCCCCCTCGTCGACCGACTCGCCGACGCTGGGCCCGTCCAAACCCATGCCAGGGAAGATGTCATCCCCGGTCTTGCCGATGCCCGGGAAGAGGCGTTCCAGCACATGGCCCTGAACCTGCCCCGCGGGGTAGCGAACGATTTGTCGCTGCAAACCGGGGAACCATTCCTCGCCTTCGCGGCGGATGTACTCGTCATAGGGAATGCCCAGTACGTGCGCGCCCCCGAGTGCGAACGCGGTCCGGTCGGTTGACGTGCCGGGGGTCGACGTCCCACCAGCCGGCGTATCGTCGGCCGATGCGCTCTCGATGCCGAAATACCCCGTGGCGCTGACAGTTACCAGCGCCGTCACTCCTGCGAGTAGTTTCTTCATCCCTACTCCTGACCGCTCGGCTTCCCTAGTCTCACATACTCCACCCATGCGCGCTGACCGTCCCCTACTCGGTGCGTCCGATCGCTGACCGCGACGGCCACCAGTTCGCCCGCCCGACCAGCGCGGCGATGGCGGGAACCGTGACGGTGCGAACCACGAAGGTGTCCAGCAGAATTCCGACACCGATCACGAAACCGCCTTGGACGGCGGTGCCGATGCTGGAAAACAACAGACCGCACATCGAGGCAGCGAAGATCAGGCCGGCCGCAGTGATCACGCCGCCGGTCGAGCTCAGGGTGCGGATGATGCTGTACCGCATGCTGCCCGGTGACTCGTCACGCATTCGCGAGACAAGCAGCATGTTGTAGTCGGCCCCCACCGCGACCAATACTACGAACGCCAGTGGCGGAACGCTCCAATGTAATTGCTGACCGAGGACGAATTGGAACACCAGCGCACCGATACCGACCGCCGACAAATACGAAATGACCACGGAAGCGACCAGATACAGCGGCGCGACGACCGCACGCAGCAGCGCGATCAAGGTCAGTAGCACGACAAGCAGAGTCGCCGCAATGATGAACCGGATGTCGTGTTCGTAGTAGTCGCGGGTGTCGCGCAGACTCACGGTGTGTCCCGCCATCGATACCGTGGCGTCCGCCAATGCGGTATTGGGTTGGGCTCCCCGGGCGGCCGCGGTGATGGCATCGACCTGATCCATCGCTTCGGTGCTGAACGGATTGAGTTTGGTTTGAACTACGTACCGGACCGAGTGGCCGTCTGGTGAAATGAATACCTTGGCAGCCTTGGTGAACTCCTCTAGCCGCAGCAGTTCGGATGGGATATTGAACCCGGCCATTGCTGGCTGTGCCGCACCATCTTTGAGCGTCAACAGAAACGCCGCTGCCTTGTCGAGCCCGGCGCCCATCTCTTTGACCTGGTCGACGAGTTTCCCCACCGCGTCAGCCACTTCTCGGCTTCCCCCGGCGAATCGCGATGCGCCATCTTGCAGGTTGGCCAAGTTGGCCTGCAGTCCGCCGGGTTTGTCCATTCCCAGTGAATGCATCACCTTCGTGAGGTTCGACAACGCGCCACGCACTCGGGTTATCGATGCGTTCAGGGACTTTTTGTCCGGGAACGACTGCAGTTGCCTCGCCAGATCGTCGATCGCGTCGAGGTCTTCCTGATTCCGCCCACCGACCAGCCGTTCGAATGTCATACGGGTGGCGGCGCAGGAATCGTCAAGATCGCAGACCGGGTTGCCCTGCAGCGCCGTCAACACCGGGCCTATCCAGCCGAACAGGTTTTTGCCGGCTGAGAAGTTCCACCCCATGGAGTTAGTGAGCGAGTTGACGTGGTCGACGAGCTTGGCTGTGGTGTCGACCTGCTTGACCAAGGCATCGCCGTTGGATTGGCTTTTCATCGATGCGAAGGAGTCCGACACGTTCTGGATGCTGGCAGCGAGCTGGCTGACTTGGCCGCGGACGTGACCGAGGTTGTCGGCCAGCGTGCCGGCCCCGTCGGCCAGCCGGTTGAGGTCATCGGTGCGGCCGCTGATCTGGGCGGATCCCTTGGACAGAAAGGTGCCGATCGCGCCCGCCTGGTACGTGGCTCTGAATTCTTCTGGGACAGCTCCGGCGGGACGAGTGATGCCGCTGACCGCAGCGACGTTCGGCAGTTGGCTGACTCGCTGCGCCATTTGCTCCAAGTCTGCAAGGGCCTCCGGCGTGCGAAGGTCGTGCGGTGATTGGACGAGGATGTATTCCGGAATCGACTGGTTCACTGGGAAATGTCGATCCAACGCGGTGTACCCGATGGAACTCGGAGCAGAAGACGGCAGGGCCTTGCGGTCGTCGTAGTTATAGCGCACGAAGGCCGCGCAGCTGGCCAGGATGATCAGGACAAGCAGGCTGGCAACCAGATGACTCCGTGGCCTGCGCACGATGCGGATGCCCGAACGCCGCCAGAACCCAGCGGTCAGCTCGCGCCGTGGCTTGACCCAGCCGCGCGGCCCGGCGAGCACCAGAATCGCCGGCAGCAACGTCACTGCGGCAAGGAATGCCAGGCCGATCCCGATCGCCGATGACGTTCCGACCGTCTTGAAGACTCCCATTCGGGCGAAGCTGATGACAAGAAAAGTGATTCCGACGGTGGCGGCGGATGCGCCGATCACCTTTCCGATCGAGATCATTGCCCGCTTGACCGCCTGATCGGAATCCACTCCCATCCTTAAATGGTCGTGATAGCGGCTGATAAGAAAGACTGCGTAATCCGTTCCGGCGCCGGCCATTATCGCGCTCAGGAACACGATGGACTGGTTCGAGACGCCTGCACCGGTCAGCTGGGAGTAGCCGGCCACGACCGCGTGCGCAATCGCCAAAGATATCCCGATGGATAGCAACGGCAGCAGCATCGTGATCGGGTTGCGGTAAACCACTAGCAGGACGATGAGCACCAGAACAGCAATCGCCAGCTCAATCGGAAGCCGATCGTGTTCGCCGGCGACCGTGAGGTCGGCGACAGTCGCCGCCGGGCCGGTGAGGTGTGCGGTCAGGCGCGTCCCAGCAACCGTCTGTTTGACGATGCCCTCGATGCGGTTGAAAGCGGCGTAGGACTGCGGCGTGCCCAACTCGCCCGCAACCCCCACTGGCAGCACCCAGGCTTTGTTGTCCTCGCTAGTCAGGGCGGTGCGCAGGGACGGTGCGCTGACGAAATCCTGCAACATCAGGACATCTCGGGTATCCGCGCGCAGCGCCTCGATCAGTTTTCGGTAGGTGGCTTCGTCCGCGGGACCGAGGCCCTGGTCGTTGGTCAGGACCACCAGTAGGAGGTCTTCTGAGCCCGATTCGTGAAACGCCTCGGTCATCTTTCGAGCGGTGACGCTCGACGGTGCATCGCTGGGCAAGATGGCGAGCGGATGCTTCTGGGCCATCTCGTTCAGGGAGGGGAACGTCAGCGGCAGTGCCACAGCAATCGCGACCCAGATACCGATCACTACCCAGGGCCACCGCACCACAACATCGGCTAGCCGTTGCATATCGCCCTCATCCCTGCTCGACGCAGCCCATCGAATTGCTCCACGCTATGCGACGCGTCCCCAGTCTCCGCTGTCAGCGACCCGCACGCACACCGACCTCATCGCGGCCATATAGCGTGCCACTGATTTCTGAGCGACGGCGTTATCGGGATGCATGATCGCCATTGCCGTGCCCTCGCCGTGCCGGAATATATAAATGGTCAACTGATATGAATATCGGCCGTCCGGATAGATTCCTATATTATTAACGATGCCCATGTCGGCGACCGCAAGAACAGCGTTGAGCGGTGCAGCGCCGCCATGAAAAAAGTTCGATACCGGAAAGTTTGGCCCGGGCCACTTCAACCACGGGGCTAGCTCCAATACTCGATAATACGGCACCCTGGCCATATCCAGGCCTGCATCGAAACAAGTCTGCGCCGACCAGGCGGCTGCGCCGAAAGAGGTGGCAGCTATTGGCACCGTGATCGGGATTAAGCCGGTAAACCAGCCCTGTGTCATGAAATTGTCGGAGCCGGTGCGGGAATCCCTCGGAGTAAGGCCGTAATACGTGAGAGCACCCGTGAACTCATGCTCCACCAGGGCGAGGCAGGCGAACAGGCCCCCGACGAAACGGGCACCGGCTGCCGTGCAGGCTGATTCGAATCGCTCTGTCTGTGCTGCGTCCATGAGGAGTTCGGAGGCCATGTCACTGCGAGTGGACTGCGACGGATTGCCAAGCGGAAGAGGGAATTCGGGAAGGCCACCACTATTATTTTCGGCGAAATCAATCCACGTGCGCACCTGGGGCGAATCTAGGGTCAAGGTTGAGGTGTACTCGCGTTCGCGCACACAGAAATCGCCATAGTTGCCGGCATTGGGAAGCTCGAGAGGCTCACCACCTGCGCTCAACGCCGAATACATTCCGTTGGCTTCCAGCATCGTCGTGCCGATCAACGTCGCGTCCCCGTGAACATGATCCATAGCGGCAAAGAACGTGAAGTAGCTGTCGCTTTGGATTATCCCGAAGGTGAAGCAGCCCCACTCCAACGGGTTCGGTATGGCCACGACATGCGCGTGGATTTCCTCAAGCGTCATACTGCCCTGATCGATCGGTACGAATTCAATATCAGCCGGATCGCTAATCGCGTGCCTAATGAACCCTCCATCATCGGCGCGTTCGAACCAACTGCAGAACGTGTCATGGCGACGCAGGTACGCGTTGATGGCCTGATTCATGGCCGAAATGTCACACTGGCCGGGTACTTCACAGCTAGCGATGATCTGCCGGGAAAAATTCTGTCCGGCGGCCGTACGTTCGCAATAATTACGCAGATGTTGGCCCTGCATGTAGCTGACCGGTACCGAGCTGACCGGCGCTTGCCGGGCCCTTTCGGCAGCTGCGGCGGTCGGGTGCCACGAGGTGACCGAGCCCGGGGTCAACGTCCACACATCGAGTGAGCCGACCGTAATTTTCCCGACGCGCAAGCTTCATCCTCCTCGGTTGGAACGGCCCCGGTCCGGGCCGCGCTGGCAGCGAGATCAACATAGCCCGCTCTGGCATCACTGTCGCCCACTGTCGTCAGCACGCGTGGACACGCCTACACTCCTCCGCGGACCCAGTGGGCCGGCCGGGAAGATGGAACAACTTCGGCGTCGGACGCAGACCGGTAGGCATGCCTGACGAGGGGGTGCCCGGTGCCGGCACCGCACTGGCCATGGTGGCGCCCCATACTGGCGCACGTGTAATACTGGCGCCCGGCCAGTGACTCTGCAGCCAATTGGGCCGCCCGTTGCGATCGAGTCTTCACCGTCTTCAGCAGGGAGGACAACGGCATGGCATCCGTCGGAGGCCACCAGCAGTCAGCACCAAGTTTTGCGATTGTCGGCTACGCGGCGCGTTTCCCGGGTGCCGCGGATGCGGACGGGTTCTGGGAGGTACTGCGCGAAGGCCGCGATGCCATATCGGAGGTGCCCGAGGACCGGTGGGATACCGGCGAGTACTTCGACCCGGAACCGGGTGCACCCGGGAAGATCGTGACCCGTCGTGCAGGTTTTGTCGATGACGTGACGGGGTTCGACGCGCCGTTCTTCGGTATGTCGACGCGCGAGGTCAGGTTGGTGGATCCGCAGCATCGGCTCTTGCTGGAGACGGCGTGGCAGGCGGTGGAGCATTCGGGCACCGCGCCAACAGCGTTGGCGAACACCAACACGGGTGTGTTCGTCGGGTTGGCCACCCACGACTACCTGGCGATGGTATCTGAGCAGCTGGCTCACGGCGACATCGAAGCCTACATGGCAATCGGCACGTCTAGTGCCGCAGCGGCGGGCCGGATCAGTTATCGGTTAGGGCTGCAGGGCCCGGCGGTCACCGTCGATACGGCGTGCAGTTCGTCGTTGGTGGCAATCCACCAGGCATGCCAGGCGCTGCGCTTAGGGGAATGTGACCTCGCGCTGGCCGGCGGCGCCAACGTCTTACTTGCGCCCGCAACGATGATTACGTTTTCCCGCGCGAACATGCTCGCGCCCGACGGCCGATGCAAGACCTTCGATGTGGCCGCAGACGGCTACGTGCGTGGTGAGGGATGCGGCGTCATTGTCGTGAAGCGGATTGAGGACGCGATCCGCGACGGTGACCGGATTCGGGCGGTGATCCGGGGCAGCGCGATCAACCAGGACGGTGCATCGGGTGGCTTAACCGTGCCGAACGGCGTTGCCCAGCAACGGGTTATCTCGGATGCACTGAAGCGCGCCGGTCTTGCCGCCAGCGACGTCGGATACCTGGAGGCGCACGGGACCGGGACGTCGCTGGGCGACCCGATCGAGGCCCAGGCCGCAGGTGCGGTGCTCGGCGCTGGACGCGAGCCGAACCGGCCGTTGTTGATCGGCTCGGTGAAGACCAACATCGGGCACCTGGAGGCAGCCGCGGGAATCGCGGGAGTGATCAAGGTCATCCTGTCGCTCGAGCACGGGCTACTGCCGCAGCACCTCAACTTTCGCAACCCATCGCCGCATATTCCATGGGACCGGCTTGCGGTGCAGGTCGTGCAGGAGGCCACCGCATGGGAACGCAACGGCCGGCCCCGTATCGCAGGGGTCAGCTCGTTCGGCTTCTCCGGGACCAATGCACACGTCATCCTCGAGGAGGCGCCCGAGGTAGTGGGTCAGGGCGCTGTGGCACCGAGTTCGGCCGAGGCGCCCGGTGACCGACGGTTCAGGGTGCTTCCGCTCTCGGCGCGCACGCCCGCAGCACTGGTGCAGCTCGCTGATCAATACCGCACCTGGTTGAGCACACATCCCGAGGCCACCCTGGCCGACGTGTGCTTGACCGCCGGGGCGGGGCGAGCACACCTGGAGCACCGGGCCGCTTTAGTGGTCAATTCGAAGGAATCCGCCAGTGAGTTGCTCGGTGCGCTGGCGGACGATCGCCCGGCACCGGGTCTGGTGCGCGGAGTATCCAATGACACGCCGAAGACGGCGTGGCTATTCACCGGCCAGGGCAGCCAGTACGTGGGCATGGCCCGCGAGCTGTTCGACACCGAACCGGTGTTCGCCGAGACGCTGACCCGCTGTGCCGCAGCGGTCGCTGACGTTCTCGAAAAACCGCTGCTGGACGTCATTTTCGAGGTGGATGGCCCAGACGGCGAGGAGACACTGCGGCAAACCAGCTACGCCCAGCCCGCCTTGTTCGCGGTGGAGATGGGCCTGGCCCGGCTCTGGCAGTCATGGGGCTTCGAACCCGACGTGGTGCTGGGCCACAGCGTCGGCCAGTATTCGGCGGCCTGCGTTGCGGGCGTGTTCAGGCTGGAGGATGGCGCGCTGCTGATGGCCGAGCGTGGCCGTCTGTTCGGCAGTCTGCCCGCCGGTGGCCGGATGGTGGCGGCCTTCACCGCCGCCGAGCGCGTCGAGCGCCTCACCGACGAGTTTCCAACTCTGTCGGTTGCCGCCTACAACGGTGCTAACACCGTGCTGTCGGGACCCGCGCAGGATCTGGACCAGGCGGTGGCCGGTTTGACAGCCGAGGGTGTTCGGTGTGATTGGCTGGACACCAGCCATGCGTTCCACTCGGCGCTGCTAGATCCGATCCTCGACGAGTTCGAGTCGTATGCGGACCGGTTCGATTTCAGCCGCCCGCCGCAACGGATTCTGGTGTGCAACCGCACCGGCGCCGCGCTCGGCAGAAGCGTGAAACTCGACGGTAATTACTGGCGTCGCCACGCGCGTCAACCGGTGGAGTTTGCCAAGAGCGTGCAGACCCTTGCCGATCTGGGCTGCAAAGTGTTGCTGGAGATCGGTCCGCAGCCGGTGCTCACCGCCGCAGCCCTGCGGGCATGGCCTGACCCTGCGACTGCACCGCGGGCGGTCGCATCATTGCGTCGAAACACCGCCGACCACCACCAGATCACCGAAGCCCTTGCCGACGCGTACGTCCTGGGCCACCTACCCAACTTCGACGCTGTCGTAGGACCAGCGCGAAAGCTCGACCTGCCCACCTATCCGTTCCAGCATCGCCAGTACTGGTTCAGTGAGAAGCGGGTCCGGCCCACCAACCAGCAGCGCAACACCCGGTCGATCACGGATGCGCGCTACGAGTTTCGGTGGGAGAAGATCGCCGCCACCGGCTCGGGTGCGAATGCCGACGGGAGATGTTCCTTCCTGCTCATCGGCCATGCTTCCGATGCAGTTCAGCCTCTACTAGACGCGCTGAGCGCGCAGGGACACCAGCATCGGACTCTCGAGTTGCCGGCGTCCGACGCGGACGAGGAACAGCTCGAGGCCGCGCTGCGGGCGGCGGTGGCAGACGAACCGACGTTACGCATCCTGCATGTCGCTGCACTCGACGCCAATACCGCACCGTCGATGCGGTCGCTGTTGCGGATGCAACACCGAGTTCTGGGCGGAACACGGCGACTCTTCCGTTCCGCAGTTGCCGCTGGCGTGCGCCGGCCCATCTGGTTGGTGACCCGCGGCGCGCAACACATCGTTGCGACGGACACCATGGCACCAGATCAGAGTTGCCTGTGGGGCTTCGGCCGTGCCGCTTCGCTGGAGTATCCCCAGGTGTGGGGCGGAATGGCGGATCTGGCGCACGGCAGTGCCGATGAATGGTCGCGGTTGATCGACCAGGTGGTGGCCGAGCCGCGCCGCGAAGACCAAGTCGCGCTGCGTGATCAAGCGGTCTATGTTCCCCGGCTGGTTCGATGCGCTGAGCAGCCGAGCGCAACACCGCTGGCACTGCGCAGTGACGCAACGTATTTGGTGACCGGAGGTCTGGGCTCGGTCGGGCTGGAAATAGCCGAATACCTGGCTGCGCACGGCGCCCGGCATCTGGCGCTAGTCGGCCGACGCTCGCCCAGCGAGGCCGCGCAACGGCGCCTCGACGCGCTGCGCGAACAACACGGTTGCGAATTCCGGGTCGTTGCTGCCGATGTCGCCGATGCGCACGAGGTTGCGCGCCTGCTAGCCACCGTGCAGGCCGAACTGCCGCCGGTGGCCGGTATCGTCCATGCCGCGGGCGAAATCAGTACCACCCCGCTGAACGCCCTGGACGATGCCGAAGTGGATCGTGTTTTTGCCGGGAAAGTTTGGGGTGCATGGCATTTGAGCGAAGCGACTGCAGAGCTGCAGCTCGACTTCTTCCTTAGCACATCCTCGATCGCCTCCGTGTGGGGCGGATTCGGTCAGACCGCCTACGGCGCGGCTAACGCCTTCCTCGACGGGCTGGCCTGGCGACTGCGCGAGCAGGGCGTCCCCGCAGTCAGCGTCAATTTCGGTCCCTGGTCGGCGGGGATGGCCGACGCGGACGCTCGTGCGCGACTAGACAAGCGCGGGATCTTGACATTGTCACCAGCCGATGCGCTGGCGGGTATGGCTGATGTGATTGCTGCTTCCCGCGGGCAGGGCGAAGCACCCGGCTGCGGACAAGGAATCGTGGCACGGGTCGACTGGGCCCGATTCCTGCCGCTCTACCAGCAAGCGGGCAGGCGCTCATTCCTGGCCGAGTTGGAGGACGAGGTGCCCGGTCTGGCCGCGGCACCAACGCAGTCGGGGAAGACCAAGCTGGTCGCGCAGCTCACAGGCGCTCCGGTGCAGCAGCGCAAGAAACTCGTGACCGATTACCTGCGCGACGCGGTGGCAGAGGTGACCCGCACCGATGCCACGGAGATACGCGAGGACGCGGGGTTCTTCGATCTCGGCATGGATTCGCTGATGGCCATCGAATTGCGGCGCCGCATCGAGCAAGGAGTGGGCAAGGAGATATCGGCGACCCTGGCGATGGATTATCCGCGTCTGTCAGACGTGGCGGATTATCTGCTCGGCGACGTGCTCGAACTCAGCGAGCAGACATCGGCCAAGTCCCGGTCCCAGCCGGCCTCAGTAGTAACGACGCGCACGGATGAGCCGATCGCGATCATTGCGGTGTCGTGTCGTTTCCCCGGCGCACCTGACCCAGAAGCCTTCTGGGAGGTGTTGTCCGGTGGTGTCGATGCGATCCGGGAAGTCCCGGATGACCGATTCGACATCGACGAGTTTTACGATCCGGATCCTGAGACCCCCGGAAAGATCTACAGCCGCTTCGGGGGATTCCTGGACGGAATCGACGGATTCGATCCGGAATTCTTCGGTATCTCCCCGCGCGAGGCGGTGTGGATCGAGCCGCAGCAGCGGCTGATGCTCGAAACCGCATGGGAAGGCTTAGAACGGGCGGGGTACGCGCCGGCATCCCTGCGCGGCAGCCGAACCGGCATCTACGTGGGGGTGGCTGCCAACGAGTATGCACATCTGCTGTCCGCCGGGCCGGTCGACAAGATCGAGCCCCACTTCATCACTGGCAATGCGCTCAACGCCATTTCCGGTCGGGTTGCCTTTGCACTCGGACTGGAGGGACCGGCGGTGGCCGTCGATACCGCCTGCAGCTCGTCGCTGGTGGCCGTCCATCAGGCCTGCCAGGCCTTGCACTCCGGTGACTGCGATTTGGCGTTGGCCGGTGGCGTGAACGTCCTGCTGAGTCCGGTATCCATCATCGCCGCCTCCCGCGCCAGGATGCTTTCTCCTGCCGGGCGATGCAAGACCTTCGACGCCTCGGCCGATGGCTATGTGCGCAGCGAAGGCTGCGGGATTCTGGTGCTCAAGAGGCTGAGCGACGCAGTGCGGGACGGCGATCGGGTTTGCGCGGTCATTCCGGGCAGCGCGGTCAACCAGGACGGTGCTTCCAGTGGTTTAACGGTGCCCAACGGTGGTGCGCAGCAACGACTTATCGGTGCGGCGTTGGCTCGCGCCGGCCTGGCCGGCGGAGATGTCGACTACCTTGAGGCACACGGGACGGGGACCCCGTTGGGCGATCCGATCGAGGTGCAGGCGGCCGGAGCCGCTTATGGAGCCGCTCGTGACGCGGACCGGCCGTTGCTGATCGGATCGGTGAAGACCAACATCGGCCACCTCGAGTCGGCGTCCGGGGCCGCCGGTCTGATCAAAGTAGTGTTGTCGCTGCAGCACGGAGTACTGCCGCAAAGCCTGCACTTTGACGAACCGTCGCCGCATATCCCATGGGACTCGTCGCCTGTTCGGGTCGTGGACAAGCCGACTCCCTGGGAGGCCAACGGCAGGCCGCGGCGCGCGGGGGTGAGTTCCTTCGGATTCACCGGCACGAACGCACACGTGCTGATCGAGGAGGCGCCGGCACAACCGGCGACCCCCGATGAACAGTCAACAGACCATGACGTCGCGAACGCTCGAAACGAGTCGGTCAATGTACTGGCGCTGTCGGGGCGGTCACCGGAGGCGCTGGTGGCGTTGGCCCGGCGTTATGGAACCTGGTTGACCACCCATCCAGAGGTCGATATCGCCGACGTGTGTCTAACGGCCGGGGTGGGGCGTTCGCATTTCGAACATCGGGCCGCGCTGGTGGTGGATTCGGTCCGGAGCGCCGGCGAAGGCCTGGCCGAGTTGGCCGAGAACCGGCTACGGCCCGGCTCGGTACGTGGTGCGTGCACCGACCGGCCGACCACGGCGTGGCTGTTCACCGGTCAGGGCAGTCAGTATCCGGCAATGGCGCGCGAATTGTTCGACGCTGAACCGGTTTTCGCAGAAACCGTGACACGTTGCGCGGACGCGGTGAAGGAGATACTGCCGCGCCCGTTGCTGGAGGTGCTGTTCGCCACCGACCGCGAAACCGGCGGCAGGGCCGGAGAAACGCTGAAGCACACATCATTTGCGCAGCCAGCGCTTTTCGCCGTCGAGATGGGCCTGGCGCGGCTGTGGCAGTCGTGGGGGGTGAATCCCGATGTGGTGCTGGGCCACAGTGTTGGCCAATACGCGGCGGCATGCGTGGCGGGAGTCTTCAGCCTCGAGGATGGGGTACGGCTGATGGCCGAGCGTGGTCGGCTGTTCGGCAGTCTGCCCGAAGGCGGGCGAATGGTCGCGGTGTTCGCCGACCCCAAGCATGTCGAGGAAGTTGCCACCGAATTCCCTCGGGTGTCGGTCGCGGCCTACAACGGCCCCAATACGGTGCTCTCGGGTCCGGGAGCCGATCTCGAACAGATCGTCGCCAGGTTTGAGAACGACGGCACCCGGTGCAGTTGGCTGGAAACCAGCCACGCCTTCCATTCGGAGCTGCTGGAGCCGGTGCTCGGTGAATTCGAATCTTATGCAGCGCGATTGCAGTTCGCTGTGCCGACGTTGCCGCTGGTCTGCAACCGCACCGGCGCCATACTCACGGCCGAAACCCCCCTAGACGCTCAATATTGGCGGCGGCATTCCCGCCAGCCGGTGCAGTTCGCCGAAAGCGTGCGCACGGTGGCCGCGCTGGGATGCTCGGTGTTGATGGAGATCGGCCCGCAACCGGTTCTGACCGGGGCAGCGGTACAGGTCTGGCCGGAGCATTTGGCCGCACCGCGCGCGATTGTTTCCCTGCGCAAGGGCGTAGCTGACCGGCGCCAGATCGCCGAAGCGCTGGCCACGGCTTACGTCAGCGGCCATCGGCCTGAGTTCGCTGCGCTGCATCACCAACCTCGTCGCAGAGTCGAACTGCCCACCTATCCGTTCCAGCGCCGCCGGTTCTGGCCCAAAACGTCCGGTATCGCTGTGGACGGCGCGGCCGCCTCCGGAATCTTAGGCAGTGCAAAGGATCTCGCTTCGGGCGACTCCGTATACACCAGTCGGCTGTCCGTCAAATCGCAGCCGTGGCTGGCGGACCACGTCATCTACGGAACCGTCGTCGTTCCCGGGGCGACGTATGCGGCGATGGCCCTGGCTGCCGTTGGTCCGCCGGCGCGGGTGAAAGATGTCTTCTTCTATGAGCCGATCATCCTGCCCGAGAAGCATTCTCGTGAGGTTCAGCTGACATTGCATCCGCTCGAGGGCGGAGCTGGCTGGACCTTCCAGGTGCACAGCCGCCCATACGGTGTTCGTGATGCCGACTGGTCGTTGAACGCCGATGGCACGGTTGCCTCCGGTGCCGACGACGATCCGACATGCGACCCGGCAGAACCCATCGACGCGGTAATCGAGCGGTCGAATCGCATGCGCCCACAGGAGCTGTTCGAGACTTTCGCCGACATGGAGCTGGCGTGGGGGCCCACCTGGTCCGGTTCCCTGAAGTCGCTGTGGCTCGGTGAGGGCGAGGCGATCGGTGATATCACGGTCGGCGAAGAATTGACCGAACAGCTCGGAACCGAGCCGATGCATCCGGTGCTGCTCGATTTGTGCACCGGAGTTGCCTTCCCGGCGTTCCCGGCACTTCTTGCGGCCGAACAGGGAGTGAGCGAACTTTTCCTCCCGTTGCGGTACGGGCAAGTGATGCTGCGGGAGAAGATGCCTCGCAGGTTTTACTGCCGGGCGAGGTGGCATACCGGCGGTCTCGACAGCGAAACCCAGGTCTTCGATCTCGACTTCGTCGGTCGAGACGGGCGCCACCTCGGCGGGATTCGCGAGTTCACGGTCAAACGTGCTCCTCGGGAGGCGTTGCTGCGAGGCCTCGGCGGCGACCCCACCAGGTTGCTGTATGCCCTTGGCTGGCACGAGGTGCCGCCGCCGGCATCGAGCAGTGGTATCGAGGTCACCCGAAACGGGGCCGGCACCTGGCTGGTTTCCGGATTCGACGAACTGGCGGCCGAGCTGCCAGACTGCGTCTCCTTTGACAGGGCCTCGACTTCAGCGGATTCCCAGCCCTTGGGGCAGCTGCTGACGCAGGCTCGAGAGCGCGGCCTGGCAATCGGCGGCATCGTCTGGCGCAGCACCGGGCCGAGTGCAGAGGAGTCGAGCGCTGACGTTGCCGCGCGGCTGGAGACTGAAATTGCCCATCTGCTCAGCGCCGTGCACACCCTGCAGGCCGACGGGGTTGCCCCCCTTCCCAAGGGGCTGTGGATCGTCACCGAACGAGCTGTGGCGACCGAATCGGGCGAACCGGTCGACCCGGTTCAGGCCGCGCTGTGGGGACTCGGACGTACCATCGCCAACGAGGAGCCGGCTCTGCGTTGCCGGCTAGTCGATTACGACGGATCCAAAGAGGCCGCACAGTCGCTAGCCGGTCTTCTCGCCACCCCGATCGAGGAACCCGAACTCGCGCTGCGGCAAGGAAAGTTCCTGGCGTCACGGTTAGTGCCATGGTCGCGCAGCGGTCATCTCGCGGTGCCGCGCGGCACTGATTACGCGCTAATGCCTAGTGAACGCGGCGCGATCGACAACCTCCGGTTGTCCGAGACAGAAGTGCCCTCGCCGGACGATGGGTATGTGCAGGTCCGGGTGGAGGCTGCGGGTTTGAACTTCCGGGATGTGCTCAATGTGCTGGGCCTCTACCCGGGTGACCCGGGCCCGATCGGCGGCGACTTTGCCGGCATCGTCACCCAGCTGGGTGGCGGTGTCACCGGATTGGAGGTCGGTCAACGCGTCTATGGCTTCATGCAGGGTGCGTTTGCCAGCCGGTTCAATGTGCCGGCTCAGCTGTTGGCGCCGCTTCCCGACGGGTTGAGCGCAGTAGCGGCGGCCACCATCCCCGCCGCGGCGCTCACGGTCCGACTCGCGTTCGACTGGGCGCAGTTGAAGCCCGGTGACCGTGTGCTCATTCACGCCGCGAGCGGTGGTGTCGGATTGGCCGCCATCCAGATGGCCCAGCAGCACGGCGCGGTCGTCTTCGCCACCGCCAGCACCTACAAACGCGCGACACTGCACAAGCTGGGCGTGGAATATGTCTATGACTCGCGCACTACGGATTTCGCCGACCAAATCCTCGCCGACACCGACGGGGCCGGCGTCGACGTGGTGCTCAACAGCCTGACCAACGAAGGGTTCGTCGAAGCGACCGTACGGGCTACCGCCAAGAACGGGCGTTTCGCCGAGATCGCCAAGCGAGACATCTGGACTCCGGAGCAGATGGCGGCTGCCCGTCCTGATATCGCCTACGAAATCGTTGCGTTGGACACGGTTACCTTCCAAGACCCGGAGCGTATTCGCGGCTTGCTGGGCGAGGTGTCGGATGGGCTGGGTCGTGGCGACTGGACGCCACTACCTGCCGAGATCTACCCATTGACGGAGGCCAGAACGGCGTTTCGCCGGATGCAGCAAGCGCGGCACATCGGGAAGATCGTGCTGCAGATGCCGAGCCCGCTACAACCACGCCGCGATCGGAGTTACCTGATCACCGGCGGACTCGGTGCCATCGGTCTGCATACGGCGTCGTATCTGGCTCAACTGGGGGCCGGCGACATCGTGTTGACCAGCCGGCGCGCGCCCGATGCGGACGCACAACGGGCAATCGAGGAGATCACCGAGCGCTACAAGTGCCGCATCCACACGTTCACCGCCGATGTCGGCGACGAGTCCGACGTCGCAGAGTTGCTAGGGCGGGTCCGCGCGGAGTTGCCGCCGCTGGCCGGAGTAGCGCATTTGGCAGGCGTGCTCGACGACGCGTTGCTGTCACAGCAGAGCCTGGAGCGTTTCCGAACAGTGTTGGCGCCCAAGGCGTTCGGTGCGTACTACTTGGACCGCTTGACGACAGGCGACGATCTCGACTTCTTCGTCGTGTCCTCCTCGGTATCCAGCTTGCTCGGTTCACCCGGCCAGGCCAACTACTCGGCTGCCAACGCGCTGCTCGACGGGTTGGTCGCGGAACGACAGGCGCGAGGCTTGCCGGCAACCGGGGTCAACTTCGGTCCCTGGGCACAGGGGGGCATGGCGTCTTCGGAGGCGGCACGCGCCAATATCGGTGCGCAAGGACTGACTCTGCTGGAGCCCTCGGCTGCGCTGGCCGCGCTCGCCGAGGCCGTCGCCAACGGAACTGCGCAGGCAACCGTCATCAAGGCCAATTGGCAGCGCGCGGCGAAGATGCTGGGCAGTTCTCGTCCGCCGATGCTGGACCTCGTGTTGCCGAGCGCTGTCGCAGAGGCAACCGGCGACAGTGAGTTGCTCCGGCAACTGCAGGACATACCGGTGGCGCAGCGCGCCAGCTTCCTCACCGAATTCCTGCAGCGGGAAGTGCAAGGTTTCCTGCGGCTCGCGCAACCACCCGCCGCCACCAGTCGGTTCCTGGACCTGGGCACGGATTCGCTGATGGCCGTCGAACTCCGAAACCGGTTACACAGCCAGTTCGGTGGCGCATTCACGATCAACGCGACCGCGGTATTCGACTATCCGACGATCGAGGGCCTGGGGGAGTACCTCGCAGGCCAGATGCCCGAGTCGGAATCGGAGTTGGTGGCCGCGGAGTCCGTCACGGCGACTGGCTGAACGCCGGGCTGCCACGCACGCCTTTGATACTGCTGGGGTTACCAGCCCCGTCCTTGGTTTTGCCCACAGTTCGGTGTTTGTCCACAGACCCGGTGCTGTGGCCCCTTCGGGTGTCGGTCGGTCAGTGGAACGGAGTAGAATCGCACGTATGTTCGATACTTCCCTGCGGGGCCCGGAGGCGCTCGAGGGCGCCGACGACGGGCTGGTGGTGGCCGCGATCGCCGAGTGGGCACGCGCGGAGGCCGCGGCATCGGCGCGCGGGCTCGCCGCCATTGCCGAGCTGGTGGCCCGGCGAGTCGAGGGCGGATCTCCCGAATGCGGACACTGGTCGTGTGACAACTGGGACTCCATGGCAGCTGAAGTTGCTGCCGCGCAAGGCATTAGCCACGGGATGGCCTCAAGCCGGATGTATTTGGCTGTGGCATTGCGCGACCGGTTGCCACGGGTAGGAGCGGTGTTTCTCGACGGGAAGATCAGTGCCCGACTGGCGGCGACGATCGTCTGGCACACCGACCTGATCAAGGACTCCCAGGCGCTGCAACTGGTGGACAAGACGCTGGCCGAAGATGCGGTGCGGTTTGGGCCGATGTCGGTCAACAAGACGGCGCAGGCCATCGAGGCGATTGTGGATCAATACGATCCGGGCGCGTTGCGGCGTACCCGGGCCCACGCGCGCAGCCGTGACGTAGTGATCGACTCTGCTGACGAGAAGTCGGGCACCGCACCGTTCTGGGGCCGACTGTATGCCACCGATGCCGCCGTGCTGGATCGGCGGCTGATGCA
Source organism: Mycobacterium sp. NGS51 (assembly GCF_059812525.1). Classification (NCBI taxonomy): domain Bacteria; kingdom Bacillati; phylum Actinomycetota; class Actinomycetes; order Mycobacteriales; family Mycobacteriaceae; genus Mycobacterium; species Mycobacterium sp. NGS51. Next base: position 819 of record NZ_JCALCV010000026.1, on the reverse strand, counting down.
GATGGCTCACCAGGTGTGCGATGACGATCCGCGCACCGTTGCTCAGCGTCGCGCTGACGCATTGGGCGCACTAGCAGCCAATGCAGATCGGCTGGCCTGTGCGTGCGGGAATGCCGATTGCCCCGCGGGCGTCGACGGCACTGAGCGTACGACCGGTGTGGTTATCAACGTCGTTGCCGACGCATCGGCGGTGAGCAGCCTGCCTGACCCGCACCTGTCAGGCGAGCCCAAGCAGCGACCGGTCACGCCTGAGACCCCGCTGCATGAGGCGCTGGCACCCGACCCCGAGCCAGAGCCGCCGGGCGGCTGGGCTGCCAAGGCGCCAGCCGCGTTGATCACTAGCGGTGGTGTGGTGCCGACGTCGTTATTGGCCGAGTTAGTCCGGGGTGGCGCGAAGCTGCAACCGGTGCGGCATCCCGGCGACGCCGCACCGGAACCCGGGTATCACCCGTCGGCTGCGCTGGAGCGCTTTGTGCGCTGCCGGGATTTGACCTGCCGATTTCCCAACTGCGATCGCCCTGCCGAATTTTGCGATGTCGACCACACCGTGCCCTACCCGCTCGGGCCGACTCACCCGTCGAATCTCAAGTGCGTTTGCCGAAAACATCACTTGCTCAAAACGTTTTGGACTGCTTGGCGGGACGAGCAATGGCCCGACGGGACAGTGGTCTGGACATCACCCACCGGGGCGACCTACACCACCCATCCCGGCAGTCGGCTGCTGTTTCCCAGCCTGTGTCTGCCGACTGGTGAATTACCTTGGGCGGCACAGGCAGACCCACCACCTGCTAACCGCAGTGTCATGATGCCGGTGCGACG
>NZ_JCALCV010000025.1:0-76840 GCF_059812525.1 Mycobacterium sp. NGS51 | reverse complement strand
GGTAATACTAGTGGGCGAAGGGGGACTTGAACCCCCACGTCCCGAAGGACACTGGCACCTGAAGCCAGCGCGTCTGCCATTCCGCCACTCGCCCTGAACGACCGGTGGAGCCTACCACTCTAATAGTCAGCCGCCCCAACCGTCCTGATGCCCCGACAAGGCCGGCTGCTCGCGAATGGCGGCCCGCAAGCACCGGCTGACCTGCGTCGACGCAACTCTCAGAGATCTGACGGTGCCGCAACGTTGCGGTGGACCGATAGCATGATGAGACGAAGGCGATGATGCAGCGCGCGGGACGGTCATCGTCTGCTGCGGCAGCGACATATAAGGACAAGCAAGGCAGGCGCTGGACTATGAACAGCCAAAAGGGGCTCGTTCAACGTATCGAGCGCAAACTCGAATCCACCGTCGGCGATGCGTTTGCCCGGGTATTCGGCGGCTCCATCGTCCCGCAAGAGGTTGAAGCTATGTTGCGCCGTGAAGCAGCCGACGGTATTCGGTCACTTCAGGGCAATCGCCTTTTGGCTCCGAACGAATACATCATTACCCTCGGTATGCACGACTACGAGAAAGTGGGCGCCGACCCGGATCTCACGTCGGACACCTTCGCTAAGCATTTGGCTGGATACATCGGCGAACAGGGATGGCAAACGTATGGTGATGTGGTTGTCCGGTTCGAGAAATCAGCGAACCTCCACACCGGACAGTTCCGCGCCTGCGGCGCTGTCAACCCCGATGTGGAACCCCGCCCGACTGCTAGTGATTTCGCCCCGCCACAATCAGATCATGCGTTTAGCGCAGAACCAGGAGTACCAATGACTGAGAATTCGAGCTATCGCGGCGGCCAGGGGCAGGGGCGGCCCGGTGACGATTACTACGACGACCGCTACGGCCAGCACCAGGATGACCCCCGCGGCGGCCAGGATCCCCGTGGCCCATACCCACCGGAGCCTGGCGGCTACCCGGACCAGCGCGGTTATCCGCCTAGGCAACCCGACCAGGGCGGCTACCCCGATCAGGGCGGTCCACAAGACCAAGGCGGCTACCAAGATCAGCGCGGCTACCCGGACCAAGGCGGCTACCAAGGCCAGGGCGGCTACCAGGGCCAGGGCGGTTATCAAGAGCAGCGCGGCTACCAGGACCAGGGCGGCTATCAAGGCCAGGGCGGCTATCCACCTTCTTATGAACAGCGTCCGTCCGGCGGCTATGGCGGCGGGCAAGGCTACGACGCCGGTTACCGCCAGGGCGGCGGTGGCTATGGGCAACCTGGCGGCCAAGATTACGGCGACTACGGCGATTACGGCCGCGGGCCGGCTCGTCACGACGAAGGCGGCTACGGTCAGCCTGACCAGCGGGCGGCCTACCCCGATCAGGGTGGCGGCTACGAGCAGGGCTACCAGGGCGGCCCTGGATATGGCCGGCAGGACTACGGTCAGCCCGATTACGGGAGCTATGGCGACGCCGGTTCCGCTGGCGGAGGCTACGCGCCATCGGCGGGCGGATACGGCGAGCCCGCGGGCCGCGACTATGACTACGGTCAGGCGGGTGGTTACGGCGGCTACGGCCAGGGTGGCTACGCGTCCTCCGGCACCGCGGTCACCCTGCAGCTCGACGACGGCAGCGGCCGCACCTACCAGCTCCGCGAAGGCGCCAACATCGTGGGCCGTGGTCAGGACGCGCAGTTCCGGCTCCCCGACACGGGCGTGTCGCGTCGGCATCTGGAAATCCGCTGGGATGGCCAGGTCGCATTGCTTTCCGATCTCAACTCCACCAACGGCACCACCGTCAACAACGCGCCGGTGCAAGAGTGGCAGTTGGCCGATGGCGATGTCATCCGGCTGGGCCACTCCGAGATCGTCGTCCATATCCACTGAGCGCATAGCCAGGTGAAGCCATCCAGCTTCACCCCGCGTCAAGCGCGGTCCAAGTATCGTGACGTTGCTGATGTGCTCGGCATCGCGGCGCGAAGAGCGCGGCGCCAGGACGGAGAGGACGCCAGATGCAGGGTCTAGTACTGCAGCTGACGCGCGCCGGGTTCTTGATGCTGCTCTGGCTGTTCATCTGGTCGGTGCTGCGGATCCTGCGGACGGACATTTACGCGCCGACCGGCGCCGTCATGGTGCGACGGGGCTTGGCGCTGCGCGGCACCCTGTTGCCCTCGCGACAGCGTGGGCACGCCGCCCGCTACCTGGTGGTGACCGAAGGGGCACTGGTGGGCGCGCGCATCACGTTGAGCGGACAGCCGGTGTTGATCGGACGCGCAGACGACTCCACCCTGGTGCTCACCGATGACTACGCTTCGACGCGGCACGCGCGGCTATCGCAGCGAGGCGCGGAATGGTACGTCGAGGATTTAGGATCGACCAATGGTACTTACCTTGACAGGGTGAAGGTGACGACGGCGGTACGGGTTCCCATTGGCACGCCGGTTCGAATCGGCAAAACGGTGATCGAGTTGCGCCCGTGACCCTGTTCTTCCGCTATGCGGCTCGCAGCGATGTCGGCCTGGTGCGCTCCAACAACGAAGATTCGGTCTATGCCGGCGCACGGCTGCTGGCACTGGCCGACGGCATGGGCGGCCATGCCGCCGGTGAAGTGGCGTCCCAGTTGGTGATCGCTGCACTGGCCCACCTAGACGACGACGAGCCCGGCGGCGATCTGCTGGCCAAGCTCGACGCAGCAGTGCGGTCCGGCAACTCGGCCATCGCCGCCCAAGTCGAAATGGAGCCCGATCTCGAGGGGATGGGCACCACGCTGACGGCAATCCTGTTCGCGGGCAACCGTCTTGGGTTAGTACACATCGGCGATTCACGTGGTTACATGCTGCGCGACGGCGAGCTGACCCAGATCACCAAAGACGACACCTTTGTCCAGACCTTGGTCGACGAGGGGCGCATCACCCGCGAAGAGGCGCACAGCCACCCGCAGCGGTCGCTGATCATGCGCGCGTTGACCGGTCACGAGGTCGAGCCCACACTGACCATGCGCGAGGCGCGCGCAGGCGACCGCTACCTACTGTGCTCGGACGGACTCTCCGACCCAGTCAGCGAGGAGACCATTCTCGAGGCGCTGAAGATCTCCGACGTCACCGACAGCGCTGACCGTCTCATCGAACTCGCCCTGCGCGGCGGCGGCCCGGACAACGTGACTGTGGTGGTCGCCGACGTTGTCGACTCCGACTACGGCCCGACCCAGCCGATTATCGCCGGCGCGGTATCGGGAGAAGAAGACCAGCTGACGCGACCCAACACCGCAGCAGGTCGGGCATCGGCCATCAACCCGCGCAAGAGCGTCGTCAAACGCGTTCTGCCACAAGCGGATGCATTCATTCGTCCGCGTCGGTCGCGGCGACGGATGGCGATCGGCGTCACGTTGGTGGTACTGCTGATCCTTTCGGCGCTGGCCATCGGCCGCCAGGTCGTCTACAGCAACTACTACGTCGCCGCCTACAACGACGACGTGTCGATCATGCGCGGCGTCCAGGGTTCGATACTCGGCTTTCCCCTGCATGAGCCTTATCTCGTCGGTTGCCTCAACAGCCGTAATGAACTGTCGCAAATCAACTACGGCCAAGCCAAAAGCAACCTCAACTGCCGTCCCATAAAGCTGTCCGACCTGCGCCCGTCGGAGCGCGCGCAAGTCGCGGCGGGTTTGCCGGCCGGGACGCTGGATGACGCCATCGCGCAGCTGCACCAGTTGGCCGCGGGCTCGTTGCTGCCGCCGTGCCCCCCGACGCGCGCCACGTCGCCATCCTCGCCGACGCCCCACACCCCGCCGACCACCAGCCGGACAACAGCACCGAGCACGCCACAGCACGGCACGCCGAGCCCCGAAGAACCTACGGAGGGTTCGTCGCCGACCACGTCGGCATCCACGTTGACCGCGCTTCCCCCACCTCCCCTCGAGCCAGGCAGCGATTGCCGGGCGGCGGCATGACCCGGGTCGACGACGATGCAGAGCGCCCGGGGCACCCCAGCTTGCAAGGGGACGATGAGGAGGAGCGGCGCAAATTGAGCACCGCGCCGCAGCCGGCGGTTGCAGTGACTCCACCGCTGCCGACTCGGCGCAATGCCGAATTGGCGTTGCTGTGCTTCGCCACCGTCATCACCGCGGCGGCGCTGGCCATCGTGGAAGCCAACCAGGACCGCGGATTGCGTTGGGACCTCATCACTTACGCCGCGGCTTTCCTGGCGCTCTTCGTAGGCGCACACGCCGCCATCCGGCGCTATGCCCCCTACGCGGATCCGCTGCTCCTGCCGGTGGTGGCACTGCTTAACGGGTTGGGTCTGGTAATGATTCATCGACTGGACCTCTCCCACGCGGGCCGCGGCGCCAGCCCCAGCGCCAACCAGCAGATGTTGTGGACGCTGGTAGGCGTCGTCGCGTTCGCGGTGGTGATCAGTCGGCTGAAAGATCACCGCCAGCTCGCGCGATACGGCTACATCTGCGGGCTGAGTGGCCTGGTGCTGTTAGCGATTCCCGCCCTGCTGCCACGGTCGTTCTCCGAACAGAACGGCGCCAAAATTTGGATTCGGTTGCCGGGCTTTTCGATTCAGCCGGCTGAATTCTCGAAGATCTTGCTACTCGTCTTCTTTTCAGCAGTGCTGGTCGCCAAGCGCGGTCTGTTCACCAGCGCCGGCAAGCACGTTGCGGGTCTGGACCTGCCGCGGCCGCGCGACCTGGCGCCGCTTTTGGCGGCGTGGGTGATCTCGGTCGGCGTGATGATCTTCGAAAAAGACTTGGGCACTTCGCTGCTGCTATATGCGTCGTTTCTGGTGGTGGTTTACCTCGCCACCCAGCGGTTCAGTTGGGTGGTCATCGGCCTGGCTTTGTTTGCGCTCGGAAGCGTTGCCGCGTACTTCGTTTTCGATCACGTCCGGGTCCGCGTCCAGACGTGGCTGGACCCGTTCGCCGACCCCGAAGGCAGCGGCTATCAGATGGTGCAGTCGCTGTTCAGTTTTGCCACCGGTGGCATCTTCGGCACGGGGCTGGGCAACGGGCAGCCTGACACCGTGCCGGCGGCGTCGACCGATTTCATCGTCGCCGCCTTCGGCGAAGAGCTCGGATTGGTGGGGCTGGCAGGCATTTTGATGCTCTACACCATCGTCATCATCCGCGGAATGCGCACGGCGATCGCCGTTCGTGACAGCTTTGGAAAACTTCTGGCCGCGGGTCTGTCCTCGACATTGGCCGTCCAGCTGTTCATCGTCGTCGGCGGCGTCACCAAACTCATTCCGCTGACAGGGCTGACCACACCCTGGATGTCCTACGGCGGTTCGTCACTGCTGGCCAACTACATGCTGTTGGCCATTCTGGCCCGCACGTCGCATGCGGCGCGGCGTCCGTTCCGCACCAGCGCGCGTAACACGTCGCCGATCGCGGCGGCCAGCACCGAGGTGATCGAGCGGGTATGAACGCCTCCCTACGGCGAATCTCGGTGACCGTGATGGCGTTGATCGTTTTGCTGCTGTTCAACGCCACGCTCACTCAGGTGTTCACTGCCGACGGGCTGCGCGCGGACCCCCGCAACCAGCGCGTGCTGCTCGACGAGTACTCCCGCCAGCGCGGCCAGATCACCGCCGGAGGGCAACTGCTGGCCTATTCGGTGGCCACCGACAACCGCTTCCGTTTCCTGCGCGTGTATCCCGATCCCGCGGTGTACGCACCGGTGACCGGCTTCTACTCGCTGCGCTATTCCAGCACCGGACTGGAACGGGCCGAAGACCCACTGCTCAACGGGTCGGACCAGCGGCTGTTCGGTCGTCGGCTAGCCGATTTCTTCACCGGCCGCGACCCCCGCGGCGGCAACGTCGACACCACCATCAACCCACGCGTCCAACAGGCGGCGTGGGACGCCATGCAGCAGGGCTGCAGCGGGCCGTGTAAGGGCGCGGTCGTCGCGCTCGAACCCGCCACCGGCAAGATCCTGGCGCTGGTGTCGTCGCCGTCCTACGATCCCAACCTGCTGGCGTCGCACAACGCCGAGGAGCAATTGCGCGCCTGGCAGCGGTTGCGCGACAATCCCGACTCCCCGCTGACCAACCGCGCCATCGCCGAGACGTATCCGCCGGGCTCCACGTTCAAAGTGATCACCACCGCGGCCGCGCTGCAGGCCGGCACCACCGAGGACGACCAGCTGACCGCAGCACCCAAGATTCCGCTACCCGACAGCACTGCCACGCTGGAGAACTACGGCGGTGCCCCGTGCGGAGACGAACCCACGGTCTCGCTGCGCGAAGCTTTCGCCCGGTCCTGCAACACCGCGTTCGTCCAGCTGGGCATGCTCACCGGCGCCGACGCCCTGCGCAGTACCGCCCAGTCGTTCGGTCTGGACACTGTCCCCGATCCCATCCCGTTGCAGGTCGCACAATCCACCGTCGGCCCGATTCCGGATACCGCCGCGCTGGGGATGTCGAGCATCGGTCAGAAGGACGTTGCGCTGACCCCGCTGGAGAACGCGCTGGTGGCCGCGACCATCGCGAACGCCGGTGTCACGATGGCGCCTTACCTTGTCGACAGCCTCAAGGGGCCCGATCTGGCTAATATCAGCAGCACCGCTCCCCGCGAGCAGCGCCGTGCGGTGTCGCCGCAGGTCGCGGCTAAGCTAACAGAGTTGATGGTCGGCGCCGAGAAATTCACACAGCAGAAAGGGGCCATCCCCGGCGTGCAGATCGCATCCAAGACCGGTACCGCAGAGCACGGCACCGACCCGCGCAACACTCCGCCGCACGCGTGGTACATCGCTTTCGCGCCCGCGCAGACACCGAAGGTGGCTGTTGCGGTGCTGGTGGAGGACAGCGCCGACCGGTTGTCCGCGACCGGCGGTGCGCTTGCTGCACCGATCGGGCGGGCCGTGATCGAGGCCGCGCTGCAGGGAGGACCATGAGCCCGCGAGTAGGTGTGACGCTGTCTGGCCGCTATCGGCTGCAGCGCCTCATCGCCACTGGCGGTATGGGCCAGGTGTGGGAGGCGGTGGACAGTCGGCTGGGTCGGCGCGTCGCGGTCAAGGTCCTCAAGAGCGAGTTCTCGTCCGACCCGGAGTTCATCGAGCGGTTCCGGGCCGAGGCGCGCACGACGGCGATGCTCAATCACCCCGGAATCGCCAGCGTGCACGATTACGGCGAAACCCAGATGAATGGCGAAGGCCGCACCGCGTATCTGGTGATGGAGCTGGTCAACGGTGAGCCGCTCAACTCAGTCCTCAAACGGATGGGCAAACTGTCGTTGCGCCACGCGCTGGATCTGCTCGAGCAGACCGGTCGCGCGCTTCAGGTGGCGCACGCCGCCGGTCTGGTGCACCGCGACGTCAAGCCCGGAAACATTCTGATCACTCCGACCGGTCAGGTGAAGATCACCGACTTCGGTATCGCCAAGGCGGTCGACGCGGCGCCGGTGACCCAAACCGGCATGGTGATGGGCACCGCCCAATACATCGCCCCCGAGCAGGCCCTCGGCCACGATGCCACCCCGGCCAGCGACGTCTATTCGCTGGGAGTTGTTGGCTACGAATCTGTTTCGGGTAAGCGGCCATTCACCGGCGACGGCGCGCTGACGGTGGCGATGAAGCACATCAAAGAGCCGCCGCCGCCGCTGCCCACCGATGTTCCGCCCAATGTGCGCGAGCTCATCGAGATCACGCTGGTCAAAAATCCCGGGATGCGTTACCGCAGCGGGGGACCGTTCGCCGACGCGGTCGCCGCGGTGCGCGCCGGCCGTCGGCCGCCGCGGCCCAACCAGAGTTCGTCCTCCGGGCGTGCCACCCCCTCCGCCATACCGTCGGGAGCACAGGCCAGGGCCGCGGCGAATCCGACCGGTCGGGCGCCAGCGGCTCGCCGGTCGCGGCCCGCCACCGGGGGTCATCGCCCGCCGCCGCAGCGACGCACCTTCTCGTCCGGCCAGCGCGCGCTGCTGTGGGCGGCCGGAGTATTAGGGGCGTTGGCGATCATCATTGCGGTGCTGATCGTCATCAACTCGCACGACGACACCCAGCCGCAACCGTCAGCCCCGACCGTGACTGACACCGGCACGCCAAGCAACACCTCGACGAACGCGGGCATGGCTGCTGTACAGCTGTCCAATTGGACGGATCATAGGGGAGCGGGTCATGCTGGACGTCAGAACAAGCAGCCCTGGGCTGTCGTGCTGACGCATCTCCAGCAGGCGTCGCCGGCCCGACACGAGACAACGGTATGACCACTCCGCAGCATTTGTCCGACCGCTACGAGCTTGGGGAAATCCTCGGCTTCGGCGGCATGTCCGAGGTGCACCATGCGCATGACACCCGGTTGCACCGCGACGTGGCGGTCAAAGTGCTGCGCGCCGACCTTGCCCGCGACCCCAGCTTCTATCTGCGTTTTCGGCGCGAAGCGCAGAACGCCGCCGCACTGAACCACCCCGCCATCGTGGCGGTGTACGACACCGGCGAGGCCGAGACGCCCGCCGGGCCGCTGCCCTACATCGTGATGGAGTACGTCAACGGGGTCACCCTGCGCGACATCGTGCATACCGACGGGCCGATGCCGCCCAAGCGGGCCATCGAGGTCATCGCCGACGCTTGCCAGGCGCTGAACTTTTCTCACCAGCACGGCATCATCCACCGGGACGTCAAGCCGGCAAACATCATGATCAGCACCACGAACGCGGTCAAGGTGATGGATTTCGGCATCGCCCGGGCGATCGCCGACAGCGGCAACAGCGTCACCCAGACCGCGGCGGTGATCGGCACCGCACAGTACTTGTCGCCGGAACAGGCCCGGGGCGATTCGGTCGACGCTCGGTCCGACGTCTATTCGCTGGGTTGTGTGCTCTACGAAATCCTTACCGGCGAGCCACCTTTCGTCGGTGACTCACCGGTTGCGGTCGCGTACCAGCACGTTCGCGAGGATCCTGTTCCGCCGTCGCAACGGCATGAGGGTGTCTCCGCCGAGTTGGACGCCGTCGTGCTCAAGGCGCTGGCCAAAAACCCCGACAACCGCTACCAGACCGCCGCGGAGATGCGCGCCGACCTGGTTCGGGTGCACAACGGTGAGCAGCCCGAGGCACCCAAGGTGCTCACCGACGCCGAGCGAAATTCGCTGCTGGCATCGCCGCATTCCAGTGACCCGGTGGGCCCCCACACCGATCCGCTGCCCCGCCAGCCACTCGACTTCGGCCGCGACCGCGGTGGCGGGTCGGTGGGCCGCTGGCTCATAGCGGTCGCGGTATTGGCGGTGTTGACCGTCCTCGTCACCATCGCCATCAACACGTTCGGCAACAGCACGCGCAACGTGCAGGTGCCCGACGTGCGTGGGCAGGCGTCGGCCGATGCGATCGCCGCGTTGCAAAACAAGGGCTTCAAGACGCGCACGCAGCAGAAGCCCGACTCGACCGTGCCACCTGACCACGTGATCGGCACCGACCCGGGCGCCGACTCGTCGGTGGGCGCCGGTGACGAGATCACTCTCAGTGTCTCCACCGGGCCGGAGCAGCGTGAGGTGCCCGACGTTTCGTCGCTGAGCTACGCGTCGGCGGTGAAGAAGCTGAAAGCCGCCGGGTTCGGCCGCTTCAAGCAGGTTCAGTCGGCCTCTCCGCCGGACATGAAGGACCGCGTCATCGGCACGATTCCGTCCGCCAACCAGACCTCGGCGATCACCAACGAGATCTCCATCATCGTCGGGTCCGGTCCGGCCACCAAGCAGATCCCCGCTGTGTCCGGCCAGACCGTCGAGCTCGCCCAGAAGAACCTCGGTGTCTACGGCTTCACCAAGTTCACCGAGGCCTCGGTGGACAGCCCCCGCCCGGCCGGTGAGGTAGTCGGGACCAATCCGCCCGCGGATGCGACCGTGCCGGTGGACTCGGTGATCGAACTGCAAGTGTCCAAGGGCAACCAGTTCGTGATGCCCGACGTGTCCGGGATGTTCTGGACGGACGCCGAACCGCAGCTGCGGGCATTGGGGTGGACCGGCGTGCTCGTCAAAGGCGCCGACGTCGACGCCGGCGGCTCCTCGCACAACCGGGTGGTCTCCCAGAGCCCGTCACCGGGTCAGGGCGTCAACAAGGACGGCAACATCACGCTGAAGTTCGGGCAGTAGCCGCACCGCGACCGAAACTGCCCAAGACCTCGCTCTCCAACCGGCGCACCAGTGCGTCGTCGCGGGTGTGCCCGCAGAAGGCCAGCCAGTTGGCCAGCATCCGATGCCCGCCCTCGGTGAGGATCGACTCCGGATGGAACTGCACCCCGTGGATGGGCAGGGCAGTGTGTCGCACCCCCATGATCACACCGCTGCGGGTGCGCGCGGTCACCTCGAGCTCGGTTGGCAAGGTTTCCGGAAGGATCGTCAACGAGTGATACCGGGTCGCCGTGAACGGGTCCGGAAGACCCTGCAGCACACCGGTATTCGTGTGAAAGACGCTGCTGGTCTTGCCGTGTAGCAATTCGGGTGCCCGGTCGACGGTGCCGCCGAACGCCACGCCGATCGCCTGGTGGCCCAGACATACCCCCAGCAGTGCGGTGTGCGCCGTGGCGCACGCGCGGACCAGGTCGATCGACGCCCCGGCGCGTTCGGGCGTGCCCGGACCAGGGCTCAGGAGTACGCCGTCGAACTGGCCGGCGATTGCGGTCGGATCGGACAGCCGCGCATCATCGTTGCGCCACACCGCAGCCTCGACGCCGAGTTGGCCGAGGTACTGCACGAGGTTGAACACGAAGCTGTCGTAGTTGTCGACGACCAAGATCCGCATCGCATCAGGCTACCGCCCGCCCGATTGCCCAGCTCAGTAGCTCACCGGACCGGTCGGCTGGGCGACGCGCATGCGGACCGGCTCGCTGTGTCCGGCGATCCGCACATCGGGCATGACTGCTTCGGTATAGCCGAGACCGAACCGCACCACATACTGCTTGTAAAGAGTCACCAGGGGAGCGGCCGCCAGCGCGGCTTGCATGGCCCCGGCATCGCCGATGGCAGTGACCGTGTACGGCGGGCTGTAGGTACGGCCATTGAGCAGCAGGGTGTTCCCGACACAACGTGGCGCCGACGTCGCGATGATGCGCTGGTCTTGCATCTGGATTGCCTCTGCGCCCGCGCTCCACAACGCGTTGAGCACGGCCTGGATGTCCTGTTGATGTACGACGAGGTCGTCGGGTGAGGCGTCGCGGGGGAACCGGCCGTTGGCGTCGCGCTGCGCATCGGTGAGCGTCACCACCAGTCCTGGCCCGTGCACCGGGTCGAGACCGGCGTCACCAGCCAACTCGGCAGACCGTCGCAGCATCGCCGCCAGCGCGCTATCGGAAGACCGCCCGTGGGTGGAGTCGACGGTGGTGGCCAGTCGGTCGCGTTCGTTACTGAGCGCGTCGACTCCAGCCTGCGCGTCGCGGACCATGTCGACCAGCCGCGGTGCGTCGCTGCGCCGGATCTCACTGCCGTTGGACACACCGTGGGTGGCGCCGAGCAGCACTCCGGCGAGCAGGCACACCAGCGGGACGCCGACACGCCACGGCGAGCGGCGGGCGGTCTTGTTGACCATCGGCTCTCCGTTCACTGTGCTGACGTGGGTTAGTCTCGTAGCCGAACAATGCTTGCAGCGGCCCGCCCTTATCGTTGCACCGCCCCTACTGTCCTGAGGTCCCGATGCCCAAGTCCAAGGTCCGCAAGAAGAACGACTTCGCGGTCAGCGCGGTAAGCCGTACACCGGTCAAGGTCAAGGCTGGGCCGTCCAGCGTCTGGTTTGTCGCATTGTTCGTCGGCTTGATGTTGATCGGGCTGATCTGGCTGATGGTCTTTCAACTGGCAGCAACGGGTCCCAGTGCGCCGGCGATGCTCGACTGGATGGCAGAGCTCGGTCCTTGGAACTACGCGGTCGCCTTTGCTTTCATGATCACCGGATTGTTACTGACCATGCGGTGGCGGTAGGGAACCTGGCCCACATAATGAATTCAACTGCGCGATGGGTCGTTACTGGGCTAGCGACGTCGCGCTTACTCAATCACACGGATGTGATTCATCCCCATTGTTGATAGCGCTTGTGGATAACCGCATCGACAGTGGTAGGAGTGTTGGGAACCGCATGCAGCAAACTCAATGGGCGCCGCCTGTGAACGGAATCGCTGGTTGCGGGCTCGCTGGCCTCGTGATGGCTACCGTGTGTGTGACTCTGGTCACAGACCTGCCAGGGCGGATACTGACCGGTGCGGCGGCCATCGGATTGATGGTGTTTGCGTGGATGTCGTGGCGCGCGCGACCGAAGCTGGCAATCACGCCCGACGGGCTCCTGGTTCGCGGATGGTGGCGAACGCAACTATTGCGACGCCCCGATATCAAGATCGTCCGGATCACCGAATTCCGTCGGATCGGCCGCAAGATGCGGCTACTCGAGATCGATGGCGTCGACGACCAACTGCTGATTTTCTCGCGCTGGGATCTGGGCACCGATCCGCTGGACGTGCTCGACGCGCTTACCGCCGCCGGCTACGCCGGCTCCTGATACGGCTCGGTCAGGAAATCGTGACCGACTCGATGACGACGGCTTCGGTGGGCCGGTCGCTGTGGTCGGTGGGGGTGGTGGCGATCGCGTCGACGACCTTCTGCGACTCGGGGTCGACCACCTCGCCGAAGATGGTGTGGCGGCGGTTCAGGTGCGGGGTCTGGCCTACGGTGATGAAAAACTGTGATCCGTTGGTACCCGGGCCCGCGTTGGCCATCGCCAGCAAGTACGGCTTGTCGAACTGCAATTCCGGGTGGAATTCATCGGCGAACTTGTAGCCGGGGCCGCCGCGGCCGGTGCCGCTCGGGTCGCCGCCCTGGATCATGAATCCGCTGATCACCCGATGGAAGACAGCGCCGTCGTAAAACGGGCCGGAACTGCCGCCTGAGGCGTTCTCGGTCGAATAGTCCTTGGTGCCCTGCGCCAGGCCCACAAAGTTGGCAACGGTCTTGGGAGCGTGGTTTCCGAACAATGCGATCTTGATATCGCCGCGGTTGGTGTGCAGTGTGGCAGTGGCGGTCTGAATTGGGCTGGTAGTCACGGCATCACAGTCTGCCATCACCGGTACCGCCGCCCGTCATCCGGTCTCGCTATCGCGTAGGCCTACGCGCATCGGGCCCGCTGCGCTCCCGATAGTGGCAGGGTGGGAGGTCGGTGCGTTCGGCAACGGTCGGCGGAAAGGTGGCAGATGAGCGCGAAGACGAAGACCCGGTTGACCCCGCGGCAGCGGCTGAACCGGGGTCTGACGTACTCGGCGGTGGGTCCCGTGGACGTTACGCGTGGCCTCCTCGGGCTGGGTGCTCACTCTGCGCAGGCAGGCGCGTCCAGCTTGCGCCGGCGGTACCAGGAGGGCCGGTTGGCCCACGACCTGCAGTCGGCGCAGGAGACGATCGCGCAAGAGCTGGCCGCCGCCCAGGAGGTCGTCAGCGGGTTGCCGCAGGCGCTGCAGGAAGCCCGCCGAGCCCAGCGCCGCAGCAAGCGCCCATGGGTGGTTGCCGGAGTCGCAGTGCTGGCCCTCGCGGGCGGTGCGGTCGCATTCTCGGTCGTGCGCCGTTCGTCGCGTCCGGAACCATCGCCGCGGCCGCCGAGCGTCGACGTGCAGCCACGGCCGTAATCGCTGTGGAGCCTAGGGGATTCGAACCCCTGACTTCTGCCTTGCAAAGGCGAATCCCGCTGCCCGTCAGGGGCTCTCGGCATTCGAGACGTGCCGGATCACTTCCGGTAATCAACCAGCGTTGTCTGCAACTGTGGTCAGCTTGTTGGTCATAGCGTGGATATCAGAAGGTTGCGTCGACTTGTTCTTCCCGATTGATCGCACGTAGCACCTCGATCGCCACAAAGAGCCGATCCTGCCGCCGACCGGTGATCTCCTGGAGGATGCCCTCTTCTATCAGCTTGCCGACTGTCTTGTTGGCGGCTTGGAAGCTCTTGCCGATGAGTTTCCGGACAGTCGGAACGTCGATGACAGGGAACCCAATAAGTACTTCTGCGAGTTCGATCGGCGATCCGCGCATTCCCTTTTGGCGTAGATCGGTGACCATGCGATCACGTATACCCAGGAGGCGCTGAATTTTGGCTAGGCCTTCGCGGGCTTGAATCTCGACCGCGCGGGCGAATAGGTCTACCCAGGGACTGAAGTCCCCGCTAAGTGTCACTGCCATCAGCCCGTCCTGGTAGTCGGTTCGATTCATTTCGAACCACGGTGCGATGTTCAGTACCGCCCAACGCAATTCACCCGCCTGCATTACTTGAAGCAAGGAAATGAGCCTGCCGAGGCGGCCGTTTCCGTCCCCGAATGGATGCAAGGTCTCGAACTGGTAGTGCGCAATCGCCATCTTTGCCACGATCAACACATCCGACCGTGTTGCGACCCAGTCCTCCCACGCCGCGACGCCCGCAACCAGCTGATCACCAGCGGGACAGGGCACGAACCGAGCCTCATGAATCAGGCGATCCTTCGGACCAATGGCCACCTCGTGCGGTCGGATGTCCCCAGCATCCGGGGTGTCGCCTTTGGTACCGCGCACGATTGATTTTTGGAGACTTCCAAGGAAGCTACGGGAGATCCGCCTCTCGGTGATGTTCTGCACGGCTGTCTCCGCAGTGTCCACATAATTACGGATCTCTCGTTGCTCGAACGACATCTGGTTGTCCTGCAAAAAGTCGGCTTCCAGCACTTCTTGAAACGTGGCGTAGGTCCCTTCAAGAGCTGAAGTACTGGTGGCCTCTCGACGGATAATCGGACGGACCAGAATCTCTGGGCGCGGCAGTTGCGCGACAGCCTCGTCAAGCCGCGCGATCGCCATCGCCGCCTTCGCCGCCGACGCGGTAGCACTCGTCGACAGGTTCGGCGCGGGCGGAAGTGGGTCCGGAAGGTATGCCCAGTAACTCCACCGCTTCAAGGTGCGCGGGTCCGTGCCACTGATCGGAACCAGCTTGCCAATAGGTGACCTGCCTACCGCGTCCACATCCACGACGTTCAATCTTATGCCCTATTAGGTTGAACCTAGCCCGCAACGTTCAACGTAGGCTTGCGCGACAGCTACACATTCAACACATTCGATGGTTCGGTTGAACTACATGCTTGCAAGTTCAACCTATGCAGTTGTCGGCGCTGAGCAAAGAGGCGCCTCACTGCGAAACACGAGCGAACCCTCCTTCTCAACCGCGCCTCACCGGTGGCGGCAGTAGTTCTCCATCAGATGCGAAATGCCAACCGGAACAACCCGGCGACGTGATTCACGCTGCTCTCGGCACCGAGGGCAGTGCCGGCAGGACCGCAACTTCGCCTGGTTATCGACCAGACACGGGATATGGCGGTCGGTGTGCTTGCAGAGTTCGCAGTACCACACCGCGGACCCCTTCCTCTTGTTGTTAGGGAGATGGACCACTCCTCACATATTGAGGAGGCGCCGCCCACCAGCGCACAGGACGATCGAACATCACAATTCGATAACAGGTGCCGATCGTGACCCCAACCACTCGGTCATCGCCAACCATCACATCGACCCCAACCGCAACTACTGGCGCAACCAACAAAAACCCCCGAGCGATGGCCGGGGTGATCTGTCACCGATGACGCGACTCAGGTGTAAACCATGACTCGATTCATCACAGGGTGGAGCCTAGGGGATTCGAACCCCTGACATCTGCCTTGCAAAGGCAGCGCTCTACCGGACTGAGCTAAGGCCCCTCGTCGCGACCCGCGGTCGGGTCGGCGGCCACATGCCAGACCTCGACGCTCCGTCGCGACCGAATCACCACCGCCAGGACGGCGATCACCGCCAGGGGCAGTATCAGTCGCGCGGAGCGTCTTGGCGAACACATGGTTGTGGGCCTAGGAGGACTCGAACCTCCGACCTCTTCGTTATCAGCGAAGCGCTCTAACCGCCTGAGCTATAGGCCCGCACTCGCGCACTCGCGTACGGCCGAGCGACGAGATTACCGCACTGGGAGCCTTCGGCACTAATCCCGGTCGGCGAGCGTGACTTCCACGCCGCCGATGAGATCGGTCGTCAGGTTGTAGACGAACGCGCCGATGGTGGCCATCGCCGTGAGCAGCACGATGTTCACCAGGCCGATCAGCACCGCGCCACCGAAGATCGTGCCGCTGGACACGAGATCGGCGCCGCCGCCGCTGGTGTTGTTTAGCAGGTCACCGACGTTGCTGTTGAGCTTGCTCCAGACCCCCATCCCGCCGAGCACCAGATACAGGAAAGCGACGGCGATCATCCAGACGAAGAACAGTGCCACCGACAGCACCAGCGATACCTTCAGCGTGCTCCACGGGTCGATGTGGCGGATCTGCATGCTGGCCCGCACCGGCCCGCGCGACCGCGTAACTACCTGCAGTCGGCTGGTGGGCCTGCTCGGCTCCGAGGCCCTCGCGGTGTCGGGTGCGCGGTCGGGCGCGGGTTTGCGTGGTGCCGATCGCGGCGGAGCTCCGGACAGGTCGGGGAGCTCGCTGGCATACGCCTCGTTGTGGCGACTGTCGCCACGGGCGGGCGCGGCGTCCGTGTCATGCGCCGGCGCCTTCGGATGGCCGGACTGTGTGGTGGAGCCGGCGCCCGGTGCGGCTGTCCCCGAGATGAACCGAGTCAGCCGGGCTTCGACACCGGGGGCGTGCCCCGAGGACCGCGGCTCATGGGGGCCCGGCGATTCCGATGGCGGCCGATGCTGCGGTTGCGACGGTCGCGCGCCGCCGCGCTGCCACGGCGGCACATCGCCGCCCTCGGGTCCGCGACCCGCGGGACGCGCCTCCGACCGGTGTGAGCCGCCGCGGTCAGCCGAGCCATCCCCGTTGGGGTTGTCGCCCGATTCGGGGTGACCCGGCTCGTTCGATGAACTCACCTTGGCTCCTTTGGTATGCGCCTTGAGTCGCGTCAGGCGGGCTCCGGATCCATCTCGGAACCGGTTAGCTGCCTGCCTCCTCCGCATCGTCGGCTACTGCGGCTTCTTCAGCATTGCGTGCAATGGCTAATAGTGTGTCGCCCTCGCCCAAGTTCATCAACCGAACGCCCTTGGTCTGCCGACCGGCTTTACGGACCTGCCGCGCCGCCGTACGGATCACGCCGCCGCCGGAGGTGATGGCGTACACCTCGCTGTCGTCATCGACAATCAACGCCCCAACCAGCTTGCCACGGCGGGAGTCGTACTGGATGGTGAGGATGCCTTTGCCGCCGCGGCCCTGAGCCGTGTACTCCTCGATCGCGGTGCGCTTGGCGTAACCGCCGGACGTCGCCACCAGCAGATATGTGCCTTCCCGAACCACATTGAGCGAGAGCAGATAGTCGTCGGCGTTGAACCGCATGCCCTGCACGCCCGACGTGGCGCGGCCCATCGGCCGCAGTGCTTCGTCGGTGGCCGAGAACCGGATCGACTGACCGTTGGCCGAGACCAGCAGCAGATCCTCGTCAGATGAACACAGCACGGCCCCGACCAGCTCGTCGCCATCCCGCAGGTTTACCGCGACGATTCCGCCGGACCGGTTGGAGTCGAAATCGGTCAGCCTGGTCTTCTTGACCAGGCCCTTGCGGGTAGCCAGCACCAGATACGGCGCGTCCTCGTAGCTGCGAATTTGGATGACCTGTGCGATGCGCTCCTCGGGCTGGAAGGCCAACAGGTTCGCGACATGCTGTCCGCGCGCCGTCCGGGAGGTCTCCGGCAGGTCGTACGCCTTGGCCCGGTACACCCGGCCCTGGGTGGTGAAGAACAGGATCCAGTCGTGGGTGGAGCACACGAAGAAGTGCCGGACGATGTCGTCCTGTTTGAGGCCCGCCCCCTGGACGCCCTTGCCGCCGCGCTTCTGGCTGCGGTACAGGTCGGTCTTGGTTCGCTTGGCGTATCCGGTCTCGGTGATCGTGACGACGACGTCCTCGCGGGCGATCAGATCCTCGTCGCTGACATCTCCGTCGGCAGCCACGATCCGGGTGCGACGGTCGTCGCCGTGCTTGTCGACGATCTCTTTGAGTTCGTCGTGCACGATGCGGCGCTGCCGTTCCGGTTTCGCCAAAATGTCTTCCAGGTCGGCAATTTCGGCCTCGATCTTGGCCAGGTCGTCGATGATGCGCTGGCGCTCCAGCGCGGCCAGCCGCCGCAACTGCATGTCCAGGATCGCCTGCGCCTGGATCTCGTCGACGTCGAGCAAGTCGATCAGGCCCTGTCGGGCGATGTCGACGGTTTCCGAGGCCCGGATCAGGGCGATCACTTCGTCGAGGGCGTCGAGCGCCTTGACCAGACCGCGCAAGATATGGGCGCGTTCGTTGGCCTTGCGCAACCGGTAGGTGGTGCGACGCACAATGACGTCCAGCTGGTGGTTGACGTAGTGGCGGATCAGCTGGTCGAGCCGCAACGTGCGTGGCACACCATCGACGATCGCCAGCATGTTGGCGCCGAAGCTGGTCTGCAGCTGGGTGTGCTTGTAGAGGTTGTTCAGCACCACCTTCGCCACCGCGTCGCGCTTGAGCTCGATGACGATGCGCAGTCCGACTCGATCGCTGCTCTGGTCCTCGATGTTGGCGATGCCGGCGAGTTTGCCGTCGCGAACCTGCTCGGCGATCGAGGTGATGAAGTTGTCGTGGTTGACCTGATAGGGCAACTCGGTGATCACCAACGAGGTTCGGCCGCGCGAATCTTCTTCGATCTCAGCAACTCCGCGCATCCGGATCGAGCCGCGGCCGGTCGCGTAGGCGTCGGAGATGCCTTGCGAGCCGACGATCAATCCAGACGTGGGGAAGTCGGGGCCCTTGATCTTTTTGGTGACCGCCTTCAACGTCGCCTCTTCGTCGGCGTCGAAGTTCTCCAGGCACCAGAACACCGCCTCCGCCAGCTCGCGCAGGTTGTGCGGCGGGATGTTGGTGGCCATACCGACCGCGATACCGCCCGACCCGTTGGCCAGCAGGTTGGGGAACCGGCTCGGGAGTACCGTCGGCTCCTGCACCCGGCCGTCATAGTTCGGCGCGAAATCGACTGTCTCCTCGTCGATTTCGCGGAGCATCTCCATCGCCAGCGGAGTCAGCCGCGCTTCGGTATATCTCATCGCCGCCGGAGGATCGTTGCCCGGCGAGCCGAAGTTGCCCTGGCCGTCGACTAGGGGATAGCGCAGTGACCACGGCTGCGCCATCCGCACCAGGGTGTCGTAGATCGACGCGTCGCCGTGCGGATGGTAGTTGCCCATCGTCTCGGCAACGGAGCGTGCGGATTTGGCGTGACTACGGTCGGGGCGGAACCCGGAGTCGAACATCGCGTAGAGCACCCGCCGGTGTACCGGCTTGAGTCCGTCGCGCACTTCCGGCAGCGCGCGACCGACGATGACGCTCATGGCGTAGTCGATGTAGCTGCGCTGCATCTCCTGCTGGATGTCGACCGGTTCGACGCGGTCTCCGGCTTCACCGCCCGGTGGCAGCGTGGTGTCTGTCATCTATATCCCTTGTACGTCTTAAACATCCAGGAAGCGAACGTCTTTGGCGTTACGCGTGATGAAGCTACGCCGCGCTTCGACGTCTTCGCCCATCAGAACCGAGAACAATTCGTCGGCGGCGGCCGCGTCGTCGAGAGTCACCTGGCGCAGCACCCGAACCGATGGATCCATGGTGGTCTCCCACAGCTCCTTGGCGTCCATTTCGCCGAGACCCTTGTAGCGCTGGATGCCGTCATCCATGTTGATCTTCTTGCCGGCGGCCTTACCCGCCTCCAGCAGACCGTCGCGTTCCCGGTCGGAGTACGCGAACTCGGGATCAGATCCGCGCTGCCACTTCAACTTGTACAACGGCGGCTGCGCCAAGAACACGTGCCCGTTCTCGATCAGCGGACGCATGAAGCGGAAAAGCAGTGTCAGTAGCAACGTGGAGATGTGCTGACCGTCGACGTCGGCGTCGGCCATCAGCACGATCTTGTGGTAGCGCAGCTTGGTGATGTCGAATTCGTCGTGAATGCCGGTGCCCAGCGCGGTGATGATCGCCTGGACCTCGGTGTTCTTCAGCACCCGGTCAATACGGGCCTTCTCGACGTTGATGATCTTGCCGCGCAACGGAAGGATCGCCTGGAACATCGAATCGCGGCCGCTCTTGGCGGAGCCACCGGCCGAATCACCCTCCACCACATACAGTTCCGACTTACGCGGATCGGTGGAACGACAGTCGGCGAGCTTGCCGGGCAGCCCACCCAAATCGGTAGCGCTCTTGCGGCGCACCAGTTCTCGGGCTTTACGGGCAGCGATGCGGGCTTGCGCCGACGACACCGCCTTGTTCACCACCGTCTTGGCGTCACTCGGATTGGCCTCGAACCAGTGGGTGAGCTGTTCGTTGCACACCTTCTGCACAAACGACTTGACTTCGGTGTTGCCCAGCTTTGTTTTGGTTTGACCCTCGAACTGCGGTTCGCTGACCTTCACCGAAATCACCGCGGCCAAACCCTCACGGATGTCATCCCCGGTGAGGTTGGGATCTTTGTCTTTGAGCAGCTTCTTGTCTTTGGCGTATTTGTTCACCACCGAGGTCAGCGCCGCGCGAAAGCCCTCCTCATGAGTACCGCCCTCGTGCGTGTTGATCGTGTTGGCGAATGTGTGTACTGACTCCGAATAGCCGGCGTTCCACTGCATGGCGATTTCGACCTCGTGGCCCGGGCCCTTGCCGGAGAAGTCGACGATGCTGCTGTGGATCGAATTCTTGGTGCGGTTGATGTGTTTCACGAAGTCGACCAGGCCGCCCGGGTAATGGAAGGTGCGGTGCTTGACCTTCTGCGGAGCGTTGCGCTCGTCGGCCTGCTCACGCGCTGACTTCGGCGCTTCGGCCGTGTCGCTGACGACCTCGTCGACCACTTCCTCGGCAGCGACGCGCTCGTCAACCAGGTCGATGGTCAACCCCTTGTTGAGGAAGGCCATTTCTTGCAGCCGCCGCGCCACCGTCTCGAAGTCGTATTCGGTGGTCTCGAAGATGTCCGGGTCGGCCCAGAAGCGCACCGTCGTTCCGGTCTTCTTGGTCTTCTCGCCCTGTTTGATGGTGCCGGGCACCGAATGGTCGTAGAACTGTGCCCATTCGTAGCCGTCGCGGGAGATCTCGACCTCGAGCCGAGTCGACAACGCATTGACCACCGATACGCCTACCCCGTGCAAGCCGCCCGAGACCGCGTACGCGCCGTCATCGCCACCGAACTTGCCGCCGGCATGCAGCTGGGTCATCACGACGTCGACGGTGGGCATGCCCGTCGAATGCATCGATACCGGGATACCGCGACCGTCGTCGGTCACCTGAACGCCGCCATCCTCGAGGATCTTCACGTCCACTGTGGAGGCAAAACCGGCCATGGCTTCGTCCACCGCGTTGTCGACGACTTCCCAGATAAGATGGTGCAGACCCCGCTCGCCGGTGGACCCGATATACATGCCCGGTCGTTTGCGAACGGCTTCCAGCCCTTCAAGAACCTGGATGTCCCCGGCGTCGTACGAATTGCGGGCCTTCTTCTGGGCAGCCACGGTCGGACAGCTCTCCTTGGGGTTGCGTGGACGCGGTGCAGTTACCGCGCGCTGGTTCTCGGCCAGTCTACCGGTAAGGGCCGACAGCACCGACTCTGCGAGGGCGTTTCTACACAGCTATCCGGCTCGTGCGCGGAATTTTTCAGTCTTGGTTGCGTCCTGACGCTTGCCAGACGAACTCGCTTCCTTGTGACGGCTGTGAGCCGATCGTTGAAATCCTCAGCCATAGGTATCGCGCGGGCCCCTTCCGGCGATGTGCAGTGGGCCTTTCCGCCACGACGGCGCCGTCGGTCCGGTGATTTTCAGCGAGGTCACCACACCGTTTCCGACTTCCGCAGCGATTTTTGCTATCAGCTGGGCCTGCATGATCCGCAATTGGGTCGCCCAGGCCGTGGATTCGGCCGCCACACTCAACACCCCGTCGCGCAGCGCCGTCGGTGTGGCGTGTTCGGCGATCTGTTGACCCACTACCGAGGACCATTGCCCGAACACGGCTCCCTCGGCGACCCGTGCAGACCATCCCCGCTTCTTGGCCACATCGCGCGCCGCCCTGCCCAGCGGTTGCGGGTCTCGAGTATCGGGACCTGGCCCGGACCAGCGTCGGCGGCTCGAGCTACCGGCTACCCGACGGGCAGTTGGCCGCAACGGCCGGCCGCGCCCGACATCTTTGCCCTGACTGCGGGCAGCGCCGCGCGCCTCCTCGAGGGTGCGCCTGACCAGGTCCATACCGGGTAAGCCGCGGAGGTGTTCGGGCGGACCCGCCTCGGAGCCGGTCATGGTTGAACCACCGAGATGCGGCCGTCGTCACCGTCGTGCAATGCGATAGTCACCCGGGTGGCATCCCAGTCGCGGGGTATGTCATCGGCGACCGCGGCGGTCACCAATACTTGCTCCGCCGACGCCGCTGCAGCGGCCAAGGCTTGCCGCCGGCCCACGTCGAGTTCAGCGAACACGTCGTCGAGCAACAACACCGGCTCGCCTCCGTCTGCGCGCAGTAATTCGTAGGCGGCCAGCCGCAGCGCCAACGCCATCGACCACGATTCCCCGTGGCTGGCAAAGCCTTTCGCGGGCTGATCACCGAGCCGCAATTCCAGATCGTCGCGGTGCGGACCAACCAGGGACACCCCCCGTTCCAGTTCGGTGTCGCGGCGCCGGGACATCTCCGCCAATAATGCGCCTTCGAGGAACACCGGGTCGATACCGGCATCGGGGGAGGTATCGATGCTGGCGCGGTAACCGATCGAGGCCAACCGCGAGCCGGGGGCCAACAGCTCGTAGGCTTTCTGAACTTCGGGGGCCAATTCGTTCACCAACTCCATCCGGGCCGCCATCAATTCGGCGCCGCGGGCGGCAAGGTGTCCGTCCCATACGTCGAGCGTGTCCAGCACACCGTGGTCATCGCGGTATCGTGCGCCAGCCGCCGACTTGAGCAGCGCTGTGCGTTGACGCAGCACTTTGTCGTAGTCGGCCCGTACCGCCGCAATCCGGGGCCGCCGTACGGTGGCCAAATCGTCGAGATAGCGTCGGCGCTCCGCAGGGTCACCGCGGACCAGCGCCAAATCCTCTGGGGCGAACAGCACCGCACGTAGCACTCCCACCACTTCACGGGCACTGCGTACCGGCGTGCGGTTGAGTCGCGCCTTGTTGGCGCGTCCAGCGGTGATTTCCAGGTCGACCGCGCATTCCCGGCCGTCGTTGACCACAATCGTCGACACCACCGCCCGCGATGCCCCCACCCGAATCAGCGGCGCATCCGTGGCCACCCGATGAGAATTCAGAGTTGACGAATACCACAGCGCTTCAACCAGATTCGTCTTCCCGTAGCCGTTGGGCCCGACAAGGACGGTGCGTCCAGGTCCCAATTCGAGGTCAACATTTGACCACGACCGGAAGTCGCGCAGGCCAAGACGACGCACGTACACGCGACCCCGCTAACCGGGCAAACGGACCGGCATCAACAAGTAGACGTAGTCGGTCGGCACGGCAGGAAAGGGCCCGTTATCGCTTGCCGCGACGTCGTCGGATGCGGGCCGTAACACGGCGGGCCGGCTGGGCGTAGTAAAGCCGAACGAAACGCGTTCCGAATGCAGCGACCCCAGCCCGTCAGTCAGGTAGGTCGGGTTGAACGCGATCGTCAGGGGCTCACCGGCGAACTCGACTGGCAGATCCTCTTCGGCACGGCCGACGTCATCTGCCCCGGCCGAAAGTCGCAGCGCATCCTCACCGAATTCCATCCGGACCTGCGCGCCCCGGTCGGCGACCAGCGCGACACGTTTGATGGCTTCGGTCAACTCGCTCACCCCGACAGTTGCCACCGCCGTATGTTCGGTCGGCAACAGCTGGCGAAACTTCGGGAACTCGGCATCCAGCAACCGGGTGGTACTGCGCTTGCCATTACCGCTGATCCCGAGCAAGCCGTCTTGACCGACGGCGGACCCAGCGCCCAACGACAACCGCACATCCGAGCCGTCGGCGCCGGTCTTGGCGGCCTCGGCCAGTGTCTTGGCCGGCACCAGCACCGCGGCTTCGATGTCGGGCGTGATCGACGACCAGGAGAGCTCGCGAACCGCCAATCGGAACCGGTCGGTGGCGGCCAGCACCACCGTGTCGCCCGAAATCTCAACCCGGATTCCAGTCAGCATCGGCAACGTGTCGTCGCGGCCGGCTGCCACGGCAACCTGGCCGATGGCTTCGGCGAACAGATCCGCTGACAACGCCCCCGTCTCTTCGGGTAGTGCCGGCAGCGTCGGGTAGTCCTCGACGGCCATCGTCGGCAGCGAAAACCTGGCGCTTCCGCACGTCAACGACACCCGCGTCCCGTCGACGTGGACGTCCACAGGTTTGTTCGGCAACGCCCGGGTGATATCCGATAGCAGCCTGCCGGACACCAAAACCGTTCCAGGTGAGGCGATTTCGGCCGCAAGTCGGACCTCGGCGGAAACCTCGTAGTCGAATCCGGAAATGGTCAGCCCGTCGTCCGAGCCGGTCAGCAGTACGCCGGCAAGCACTGGCACCGTCGGCCTGGAGGGCAGATTCCTCGCCACCCACGCCACCGCGTCGGCGAAGTCTTCCCGCACCAGGCGGAACTTCAAGTCGGTGAGGCCGACTCTCGTCGTCGTCGCCACGTCCATAGCGTCCCTTCATCACCTCGAACAAGATTCATACTCAGCGGCTACTCCCCGGTGACGAACGCCTGTGCGTGTAATCCGCCGCGACGGCCGTAACGGCAGTCGAACAACAACCGTAGAGCTTCCGGCGCCATCTTGAAAGCTAATCGATCGCAATGACACTCGATGGCGGCGCCGCGCCTTCCCAGGTGTGGAACGGTGCTTCCCCAGGGTTGTTTTCGAAGAACAAACTACGAAGAGATACCAGTAACAGTATTAAGTCCTGTGCAAACTGGGGACGACGCGGTGTCCGCGCTGCTGGGGGAGTCGACGGGCTGTGGATGACGTTACGGGCGGCTGTGGGGTTTGTGTGTGGCCGCTGGGGATCGCGCGGGTTCTGCACGAGATACCGCAACACAGCTGGCTCATGCCGACCAGTTGCTCACAGCTGTATGCACAGCACGAGAAGGTCAAAAAATTTTGGAAACTCAGCGCTTGGAACGCTGGCGAATGCGGGTGGTGAGTTCTTTAACGTGATCGAAGACCTCGCGTCGCTCGGCCATCTCGCCACGAACCTTGCGTTCGGCATACATGACCGTGGTGTGGTCTCGGCCGAATGCCTGTCCGATCTTGGGCAGCGACAGGTCGGTGAGCTCGCGGCATAGATACATCGCGATTTGTCGGGACTGGGCCAGCGCGCGGGTCTTGCCAGGGCCGCGGAGCTCCTCAACGGTGGTATCGAAGTATTCGGCAGTGGCGGCCATGATGGTGGCCGAGCTGATCTGCATCGTGCTGGCATCGGCGATGAGGTCACGCAGCACGATCTCGGCGAGCGCCTTGTCGATCGGCGTCTTGTTCAGCGACGCGAACGCGGTGACGCGGATCAATGCGCCTTCGAGTTCGCGGATGTTGCGTTCGATGCTGCTGGCGATCAGCTCGAGTACATCGTCGGGAACAGCCAAGCGTTCCATCTGCGCCTTTTTGCGCAGGATGGCGATTCGGGTTTCGAGCTCGGGCGGCTGCACATCGGTGATCAGTCCCCACTCGAAGCGGGTCCGCAGCCGGTCTTCCAGGGTTGCCAGTTGTTTCGGCGGGCGGTCGGAAGAGATCACGATCTGCTTGTTGGCGTTGTGCAGCGTGTTGAACGTATGGAAGAACTCTTCCTGGATGCCTTCTTTGCCCTCGATGAATTGGATGTCGTCGACGAGCAAGACGTCCACGTCGCGGTAGCTGCGTTTGAAGGCCACCTTGCGGTCATCGCGCAATGAGTTGATGAAGTCGTTGGTGAACTCTTCGGTGGAGACGTACTTGACGCGCATGCCAGGGAACAGCCGCTGGGCGTAGTTGCCGGCCGCATGCAAAAGGTGTGTCTTACCCAGTCCAGACTCGCCCCAGATGAACAACGGGTTGTAGGCGCGGGCGGGTGCTTCAGCAATCGCCAGGGCGGCCGCGTGAGCGAACCGATTAGACGCTCCGATGACGAAGGTTTCAAATGTGTAGCGACGGTTGAGGCTGGTGCCGCCGCCGGCCGCCGCGTCGTTGCCGTTGGGGCGTTCGGTGAAGTAGGTCGGCCAATTTGCGTGCGCCGCAGCGAGCGCTTCGCGATCGTCATCGACTTCGTCGGAGTCGTCCGGGAGCGCTGTCGCGCTGGAGTCGGGCTCGTCTTCGGGCGGCGGGGCGATGCGCACGCCGAGCTCGACCTGTTGTCCGAGTCGTCGGCTCAGGGCCTCGGTGATCTGACTGCGTAGATGACGCTCGATTTCGTTTTGCACGAAGCCGCTGGGCACCGACAGCAGAGCAAAGCCTTCGACGATCGTGAGCGGCTGCACCAGGTTCAACCAGGCTTTTTGCTGGGGTGTCAGCGGTGTGAGGAAGGGTTCACCGTTGCTGGGGGCGTCGTCCGGATGGAGTTCACCGTTGAGCTCAGAGACAACCGCGTTCCAGACGGTCGCAAAACCTACACCGGGATCATCGCTCAACGACGGATCCCCCTGCTTCGAACTCGAGCTATAACCATTAATCGCGCCGACGAGCTGTCCACATGGTTATCCACAGGTGTGGACAGGAGGGTCGTCATCGCGGCACTATCTGCTGTCGGCGATGGCATGCGAGATCGGCGCTTCCGACAGCCAGCATAGGTTGTCTGGGCAGTGGGCCGAACCGCCATCCTCGCTACGTTGTCGGGGACCGTTCCGATCTGGAACAGCTTGAAAACTGCACCGCCCGAAGCTAACAGTTTTCCGTGGAAGTGCCAACCATTCTGCGACATTCGCCGCCGCCTCGATGAGGTTGCGACAAGGCGCCGTGACGGGTGTGAAAACAGTTAAGGATCGAACCCGGTTCCGGCCACGCGCGGGGAATCGCGGGCGCTGTCCGGCGGCCTTCCGGCGGGAGCAGGTTTGACCCGGAGAGGCCTCGTCAGTACCCTCAAACAGTCGCCCGAAAGTCGGCGATACGGCAGCGATCCGGGTGATCCGTCCGGGGCCCGCGCCGGTTACCACCGAGACACAGAGCCTATCGAGGGCTTCGTGCGGGCGATCGCGTCCGACCCACCTAGCTAAGTGGCCGGAATGCGATGCCAGATGCGACGAGGAGAGAGCCGTGGCGAAGGGCAAGCGGACCTTCCAGCCGAACAACCGGCGCCGAGCCCGCGTGCATGGCTTCCGGCTGCGGATGCGCACCAGGGCCGGGCGCGCGATCGTTTCCAGCCGGCGTCGCAAGGGGCGCCGCTCACTCACTGCCTGACCCTTCCCAGGTGTCAGAGCGGTGCTTCCCGCGCACAACCGCATGACGCGGTCCGTAGATTTCGACGCCACGGTTAAGCACGGACGACGAGCCGTGCAACCCGACGTCGTGATCCATGCCCGGCAGGCCCCGCCCGCGACCTCGCCGAAGATCGGGTTGATCATCGCGAAATCAGTTGGCTCGGCAGTGGACCGCCACCGGGTGGCGCGGCGGCTACGACATGTGGCACGAGCGGTATTGCCCGAGTTGGACAATGTCGACCAGGTGGTGATTCGCGCACTGCCCAGCAGTCGCGAAGCGATCTCGCCGCGATTGGAGCAGCAATTGCGAACCGGCCTAGCGCGGATACGTCAAGCGACGGGACCGGCGCAGTGAAGGCGGTGACCGCCGGTCGCGCTGGCCGTATCGGCAAGGCGGGGGCAGCCGCAGCACGGGGGTTGATCTTCTTGATCCAGCTGTACCGGCACATGGTGTCGCCGCTGCGGCCGGCGACATGCCGGTTTATCCCGACCTGTAGCCAATACGCGGTGGATGCGCTGGCCGAATACGGCCTGCTGCGGGGGAGTTGGCTGGCCGCAGCCCGGCTAGTCAAGTGCGGACCGTGGCATCGGGGAGGATGGGATCCGATACCTGAGCGCCGGACCGTTCCGGCCCAGATGGGGCATGCCGGCGGCACCCCAGTGAAGCAAGGGGAGAGTGCGTCCGTTGTCGTTTGATCTGGTCAGCCTGGACATCTTCTACTATCCGGTGTCCGCGATTATGTGGGTCTGGTACAAGGCGTTTGCCGCCGTGCTGGGCCCCTCGAACTTCTTCGCGTGGGCGTTATCGGTGATGTTCCTGGTGTTCACCCTGCGTGCAATCCTCTACAAGCCGTTCGTCCGGCAGATCCGCACTACCCGACAAATGCAGGAGCTGCAGCCGCAGATCAAGGCGCTGCAGAAGAAGTACGGCAAGGATCGCCAGCGGATGGCGATGGAAATGCAGAAGCTGCAGCGCGAACACGGCTTCAATCCGATCCTGGGCTGCCTACCGATGCTGGCCCAGATCCCGGTGTTTCTCGGGCTTTATCACGTGCTGCGTTCGTTCAACCGTACGACGGGTGGGTTCGGGCAGCCGCACTTGTCGGTGGCCGCGAACCGCGCCACGGGCAACTACGTGTTCAGCCCGACGGATGTGGCGCACTTCCTGGATGCCAACCTGTTCGGCGCGCCGATCGGCGCGTTCATGACCCAGCGCACCGGGCTGGATGCGTTCACCGAATTCAGTCGCCCAGCCGTCATTGCGGTGGGGTTGCCGGTAATGATCCTGGCCGGGGTGGCGACGTACTTCAACAGCCGCGCATCGGTCGCCCGGCAGAGCCCTGAGGCCGCCGCGAATCCGCAGACCGCGATGATGAACAAGCTTGCGCTGTATGTCTTTCCGCTCGGCGTGGTGGTCGGTGGACCGTTCCTGCCGCTGGCGATTATTCTCTACTGGTTTTCCAACAACATCTGGACCTTCGGTCAGCAGCACTATGTGTTCGGGATGATCGAGAAAGAGGAAGAAGCGAAGAAGCGCGAGGCGTTGGAGCGGCGCGCGGCGAACGCGCCGGCGCCCGGAGTTAAGCCGAAGCGCTCCGCGAAGTCTGGGCCGGCCGGCGGGGGAGAGTCGCCGACGGCCGCAACCGAGGAAATGGCGGAGGCGTCAAGCGCCGAACCCAACGGTGAGGCAACCGATTCCCAACGGTCGAAGGCGAAAGCGGGTAAGCCCAATCAACCGACGCGCGACGGTAATTCGCCCAGTCGGACCCCGCGTCCCGGGGCCAGACCGAAAAAGCGCAAACGGTGACGGCGCCGCGACGATTGACGCAGACGTGCAAAAGCACCGCGCGACTTGAGAACTAGCCGGGTGAAGAAGCAGCCCCTGGCGCACCGGAAGAGAAAGAGGCAGGCATGACCGACGCCGACACAACCGAACGCGAAGCCAAAGATGAACTCCTGCAGGACGAGACGGTGACCGCTGAGGGCGCACCCGAAGCGGACGGCGATCTGGAGGAGAGGCTAGTTGCCGAGGGTGAGATCGCGGGCGACTATCTCGAGGAGCTGCTGGACTTGCTGGATTTCGACGGCGACATCGACCTAGATGTCGAGGGCAGCCGCGCCGTCGTCAGCATCGACGGCAGCGATGACTTGAACAAGCTGGTTGGCCGCAAGGGCGAAGTCCTCGATGCGCTACAGGAGCTGACCCGGCTGGCGGTGCATCAAAAGACCGGTGTGCGCAGCCGCCTGATGCTCGACGTCGCCAGCTGGCGCCGGCGTCGTCGCGATGAGTTGGCGACGCTCGGAGACAAGGTCGCCCGTCGTGTGCTCGAGAGTGGGGAGCGAGAAGAGCTCGCACCGATGACCCCGTTCGAGCGAAAGATCGTCCACGATGCCGTGGCGGCAGTTCGTGGCGTTCGCAGCGAAAGCGAGGGCGTCGAGCCTTCGCGACGGGTTGTCGTACTGCCTGACTGACCCAGGAGAAAGTTACAGGCGTGTAGTTCGCGGCTGCGCCAAGGTCCACAAACCGGAGGAATGTTTCACGTGAAACATGTCGAAGTGGCCGCACCGCCGCCGGCCGCTGCGACAGTCTTCGGGCCCCGGTTGGCCGCCGCCCAGCGCTACGCCGAACTGCTGGCGGGAGCCGGGATCGACTGGGGCATCGTCGGACCGCATGAGGTCGACCGGATCTGGGAGCGCCACATCCTCAACAGCGCAGCAGTCACGGAACTATTGGCGCCTGCGGAGCGCGTGGTCGACATCGGAAGCGGCGCCGGCCTGCCGGGAATGGCGGTCGCGATCGCCCGCCCTGACCTACGGGTGCTGCTCGTCGAATCACTGCAACGCCGAGCCGATTTTCTGCGGGCGGTTGTTGCCGAGCTCGAGCTCGATATCGAGGTGGTACGCGGCCGAGCGGAGGAGCCGGCCGTGCGCGACCGCATCGGCAGCGGCGACGCCACGGTTTCTCGGGCTGTCGCGTCCTTGGACAAGCTGGCCCGGTGGAGTCTGCCGTTACTGCGGCCGGACGGCCGGATGTTGGCGATCAAAGGAGAACGGGCCGCCGACGAAGTCTCACGATACCGGCGTGTGATGATCGGGTTAGGCGCCGCGAATGTCAGGGTGGTGAAATGTGGCGTGAACTACTTGACTCCGCCCGCAACCGTGGTGGTGGCGGAGCGCGGGACACCAACGCCGTCGAGGCGCCGGCCGCGCCCGTCGCGCCAGCCCTCCAACCGGGACAAGAGGGAGGCGTTATGACCGCGCCACGTGGACCGGCTGCACGCGACCCCGGATCCTCTCGGGTGCCGGCGTCGGATGTTTCACGTGAAACATCGCCGGAATTCGACACCCCGATCGGGGCCGCCGCCGAGCGCGCGATGCAAGTGCTGCACACCACGCACGCGCGGTTACAGCGGCCTGTCGACCGGCGGCTGTTCACCATCGCCAACCAGAAGGGTGGAGTCGGGAAGACCACGACGGCGGTCAACCTCGCAGCAGCCCTGGCGGTCCAAGGCCTCAAAACGCTTGTCATCGACCTCGATCCGCAAGGCAACGCCAGCACCGCGTTGGGTATCGCCGAGCGTCATTCCGGCACCCCGTCGTCGTACGAGGTGCTGCTCGGTGAAATCCCGTTGCGCGACGCGCTGCGCCGCAGCCCGCACAGCGACCGGCTGTACTGCGTACCCGCCACCATCGACTTGGCCGGCGCCGAGATCGAGTTGGTCAGCATGGTGGCCCGGGAGAACAGACTGCGGACCGCGCTGACCGAATTGGATAACACCGACTTCGATTACGTCTTCATCGATTGCCCGCCGTCGCTTGGGCTGCTGACCATCAATGCACTCGTCGCTGCTCCCGAGGTGCTGATTCCGATCCAGTGCGAGTACTACGCGCTGGAAGGTGTGTCGCAGCTGATGAACAACATCGAGATGGTGAAGGCACATCTGAACCCTCGCCTCGAGGTGACCACCGTCGTCCTCACCATGTACGACGGTCGAACCAAGCTCGCCGATCAGGTCGCCGACGAAGTACGACGCTACTTCGGCAATAAGGTCTTGCGCACAGTGATCCCGCGCAGCGTCAAGGTGTCCGAAGCGCCCGGCTACAGCATGACCATCATCGATTACGATCCCGGTTCGCGGGGCGCGATGAGCTATCTCGACGCCAGCCGCGAACTTGCCGAGCGCGACCGACCATCATCCGCGAAGGGACAACCATGACCCGCCGGCGACGATGCAGAACGAACCGATGAGGAGGAGCGGCGCATGAGCCAGCCGTCACGGAGGAAGGGCGGCCTGGGCCGCGGCCTGGCCTCGCTGATCCCGACCGGGCCATCGGAAGGCGAGACCGGGACAACCGACCTGGGACCGCGGATGGGTGCTGCGGCCGCCGATGTGGTGCTCGGCGGCCCGACCGGGTCAGCGCCGGCCGGCATCGGCGCGGTGTACCGCGAGATCGACCCGGCGCTCATCGAGCCGAATCCACGGCAACCGCGGCAGGTTTTCGACGACGAGGCGCTCGCCGAACTGGTGCACTCGATCCGCGAATTCGGTCTCATGCAGCCGATCGTGGTCCGGGCGCTGGACGGGGCGCCGGAGGGCCGGCGGTATCAGCTGGTGATGGGGGAGCGGCGTTGGCGCGCCGCCCAGGAGGCCGGAATGACGGCCATCCCGGCGATCGTGCGGGAGACCGGCGACGACAATCTGTTGCGCGACGCTCTGTTGGAGAATATCCACCGCGTGCAGTTGAACCCGCTGGAAGAGGCGGCGGCCTACCAGCAGCTGCTCGACGAGTTCGGTGTCACCCACGACGAACTTGCCGCCCGCATCGGACGGTCCCGCCCGCTGATCACCAACATGATCCGGCTGCTGCGGTTGCCGATCGCCGTCCAGCGACGCGTCGCGGCCGGCGTGTTGTCGGCCGGCCACGCCAGGGCCTTGCTGTCACTGGAGGGCGGATCGGAAGCTCAAGAAGAACTGGCCGCACGGATCGTCGCCGAAGGCCTCTCGGTGCGAGCCACGGAGGAAGCGGTCACCCTGGCCAATCGCGGCGACGTCGGCAAGCCGGCACCACCGCGGCGCAAGCCGATTCAGATGCCGGGACTCCAGGATGTTGCTGAGCGGCTGTCGAGTGCCTTCGACACCCGGGTCACCGTCAGCCTCGGCAAACGCAAGGGCAAGATCGTCGTCGAGTTCGGGTCGGTGGACGATCTGCAGCGGATTGTGGACCTGATGAACTCGTCGAACCCGTGAACCGCCACCCGCAGTAGTTACGTCACTGTGACATTCTCGTGATCCGGGTGATCGGTCGGGGCGGTCAACGAGTCAATCATGGTGCGTGCCAGCGGTTTTCATTTCCACGCCGGCGGATACGGCGCGGCTGGGCCGATAGCGGCCCGACGGCGGCCAAGTCGCTTATTCTGGGTAAGTCAATTGCGTCTGTCAGCCCGCAACGATGCGGGCCTGCTCGGGGTACTCTCGCCTGCGAGGGGCGGGTACTACCCGATCGCGAGGAAGCCCGATCACATGGCGGCGCCGCACCAAGGTCCAGGAGTCTAGTGTCAGCTCGAATCACGCCGCTGCAGCTCGAGGCGTTCGAGCAGCTGCCCAAGCATGCGCGCCGGTGCGTCTTCTGGGAGGTGGACCCGGCGACCCTCGGCAAAGAGGAGCATCTCGCCGACCCGGAATTCGAGAAGGAAGCCTGG
Source organism: Mycobacterium sp. NGS51 (assembly GCF_059812525.1). Lineage (NCBI taxonomy): Bacteria > Bacillati > Actinomycetota > Actinomycetes > Mycobacteriales > Mycobacteriaceae > Mycobacterium > Mycobacterium sp. NGS51. The sequence goes on along the minus strand of NZ_JCALCV010000025.1, from coordinate 43,837 downwards.
TTGTCGATGGTGATGCTGGAATGGGGTTCGTGCGGCCAGGTCGCCATGGCGATTCCGTCGGAGTGTGGCCCGAGCGAACCGCCGTGCATGGGCTACGTGCTCTATGCACCGCCGCGGGCGGTGCCCAGGGCGCGCCGGTTTCCCACGGCGCCGGTATCGCCTGACGCGGTGTTGCTCACGTCGATGGGTGTCGAGCCGGGGCGCCACGCCAATGACTTGCCGTACAGCCTCATCGCGCGAGTGGTCGACGAATTGGTGCGCCGCGGAGTCCGGGCGCTGGAGGCTTTCGGCCGCTCACCCGAAGTCGCCGAGCTGCTCAACCCGCAGGCCGCCGACCCCGATCTACGCCCGGTACTGGAGGCGCTCGGCGACTGTTCGGTCGACCACTGCGTGATCGGCGCCGACTTCCTGCGCGATGCGGGATTTGTCGTGGTGGCACCGCACCGCTACTTTCCGCGGCTGCGCCTCGAGCTGGACAAGGGCCTGGGCTGGAAGGCCGAGGTCGAAGCGGCCCTCGAACGACTACTCGAAAATGCTCAGCTGCAGCAACCGGTAGCGGCCGGCTCGTCGGCTACGAGCCGCTGAGCCTGCTGGCCTGTTCCACCGACAACTCGTGAGCCAGTAGCTCAGCGAAAGTGAAAGTGCCGGTGGGCCGGTCGTTTTTGCCTAGCAGATACAACCGCTTGACTGCGGCGAGAACCCCTTCGGCGATCGCGTCGCGGGTCTGCGTCGTAACCAGCATGCCGCGGTCATGCGGGTTGGTGATGTAGCCAACATCGACCTGAACCGTCGGCATCCTGGTCAGCCGCAGCAGATCCCACGTGCGTCCATGGGTGCGGCAGTCGCGTAAACCGGTACGCGCCACCACTTCTCGTTGAATGAAGTCGGCGAGGTTGCGGCCGATCGTGGATACCGAACCGTGCGAATTACCGAAGTGAAACGAGGCCACGCCGTTGGCCGACGGGCTGGCCTGGGTGGCGCAGCGCAGGCTGATCATCAGGTCGGCGCCCACGGCGTTTGCAGTCGCGGCGCGTTCGGCGTCCGACGGACTGCCGTTGGTCGGCCGCGACAAAAACGTCTCCATGCCGATGGCCGTCATCCGGCCTTCAAGCCGACTTGCCAAGTCCCACAAGATATCCGCTTCGCTGGTCGGGCCGGCGGCGTCATGTGTGAGCAGCCCGTGGTCGGCACCGCCGCCTCCAGGATCGATGATGATCCGCTTACCGGACAGCTTCGGGCCGGAGCTGCGCACCAGCTCCTCCTCGCGGATGGCGTGCGGAGACCCGCCGCTAACCCGGGCGGAGAGAAAGTACAAGGAGCGCAATGTTTCTGGGCCGCAGATGCCATCGGCATACAGCCCGTACTCGCGTTGGTATGACATCAACGCGTTGTGTGTCTGCAGCCCGAAGTAGCCGTCGACCAAGCCGGTGTAGAAGCCAAGGTCCTGCAACCGGGATTGCAGGGTGGCGACGTCGTCACCGTACATCGGTGCGCCGAATTGATGATGCAGCGTGCGGGCGCCCAGCCGATAGGACGCTTCTTTCAGCGCGCGGTAGGTAGCTTCGCCGACGACGCCGTCCACCAGTAGGCCGCGGTGCTGCTGGAACGCCCGAACTGCCTGATCAAGCTCCTCGTCGAACAGGTCGAGTGCGACATGTCTTCCGGTGGTGATGTCCTCGTCAGGACTGTGTAGATGCCCCAGCGCCGCTAGCGCTGCCCGGATCTCGGTGACCGCTGCACTGCGGTCACCACAGCGCAGCGCTTCGCCGGCACCGCGGTGCGGAGTCGACATTCCAGGGGGCCTCCGGTAAGCCAGTGTGAATGACCCTGCCAGTGCTAGACAGGCTTGGCGGTATTGTCGCAGACGCTCGGCGAATTCGGGAAAACACCAGGCAAACCGTTATGAGGCGTGGCGAGCAGGACTTTCGTTACTGGGAGTCAGGCACCACGTCGGAAAGCTCGCGTAATAGCGCCGCTTTGCCCTTGGCGCCGACGATCCTTTTGACCGGCTGGCCGCCCTGGAACAAGATCAGCGTCGGGATCGACACCACCTGGAAATCGCGCGCGGTTTCCGGGTTGGCGTCCACGTCAAGTTTGGCGACGGTGAGCTGCCCCGCCTTTTCCGCTGCGATCTCCGCGAGCACCGGCGCAACCATCTTGCACGGGCCGCACCAGGTAGCCCAAAAGTCAACCAGCACAGGGTTATCGCTGGATAATACGTCCGTGGCGAACGTCGCGTCCGATACCTCCACGGGGGTGCCGGTGTTCTGGGTCATCGGGGCGCTCCAATCATCTCACTGCTGCCGGCGGCTCCGGTGGCCGTGGTCTGTGCAGGCTGGTCAGGGTCATCGTGGTCGGCCAGCCAACGTTCGGCGTCGATCGCTGCGGAACAGCCGGTGCCGGCGGCGGTGACGGCCTGGCGGTAGGTGCGGTCCACCAGATCGCCGGCCGCGAACACGCCGTCGAGCGAGGTGTGGGTGGAGTTGCCCCGCACCAGCACGTAGCCATCGGTGTCGAGGTCGACGGCGCCGCGCACCAACTCAGAGCGCGGGTCGTGGCCGATCGCGACAAAGACCCCGGTGACGGCCAGCTCGGATTCCGCGCCGGTAGCGGTGTCGCGCAGCCGTAGCCCGGTCACCGTGCCGTCTCCCTCGACGGCGACCACCACGCTGTTGGTCAGGAAGCGGATCTTGTCGTTACCCCGGGCCCGGTTGAGCATGATCTTGGAGGCACGGAACTCGTCGCGGCGGTGGACGATCGTGACGCTGCGCGCGAAGCGGGTCAAGAAGGTGGCCTCTTCCATCGCTGAGTCGCCGCCGCCGATGACCGCGATGTCTTGGTCCCGGAAGAAGAACCCGTCGCAGGTTGCACACGAGCTCACACCTCGGCCCAGCAACTCTTGCTCGCCGGGCACATGCAGGTAGCGGGCGGCCGCGCCCATTGCCAGGATGACGGCGCGCGCCTGATGGGTCTGCCCGTCGGCGGTGACGACGGATTTGACCGGGCCGTCCAGCGACACCGATTCGACGTCTTCCATCCGCAGGTCAGCGCCGAACCGCAGCGCCTGCTCGCGCATCTGGTCCATCAGCTCCGGACCGGTGATCCCGTCACGAAAGCCTGGATAGTTCTCTACCTCGGTCGTCGTCATCAACGCTCCGCCGAACGAGGTGCCTTCGAATACCAGCGGCGCCAGCTGTGCGCGTGCGGTGTATAGAGCGGCGGTGTATCCGGCCGGGCCCGAACCGATGATGATCACGTCGTGAAGAGGGGTGGTCTCAGTCATGGGAGCCTTTCGAGTACGTCAAGCCGGGTTCAGACACTCGAACGCCAGGGTAGGCGGTGGTGTTCCCCGCGCTTCCGTGGCGATCGCCAGCGCGGCGTACGGGGGCGCCGGGGGCACCTCCCGCTTGCGGGGGACGGGTCGCCACGCATCCTACCGAGGCCGTGGGACAACCCGGTCAGCCAGCAACCCGGTGTTGGCTGAGTTGCAGCTCGGAGCCACCGCCAGCGCCAGCACCGTGTCGGGCGCGTCGCCCGCTAGTACCAGTAGCACACCGGGATGCCCGGTTATCTGGACAGCCTGAGCACCCAACACCCTGGCCGACGCCGGGTAGCCCAGACCGCTCAGGCAGGTGGCCCGGCGCCCGGGATCGGCTAATGCACCGTAGTCCGGCGTGGCGTCCAACAGGGCGAGGATTTGGGCGTCCGACAAGGGAATCACCGCAGGGGGCCGTGGCACGGTGATGTGTTGGGCAGTGGTCGGGCTACTCGGGGCGGGTGGCGGCGCGGCGATCAGAGCGGCGGTGCCGAGCCCGATCGCGGCGGCCGCGGCCGCCAGGCCGGCGACGGCCGCGGCCACTCGCGCCGGACGAGCGCCTGGCCTGGCGGCGTGGGCAGGGCGGTCGGCGAGGTCCGCGCGGCGCAGCGCGCCGCCGATGCCGGCCACCACGGCGGGCGGAACTTCGTCGGCGGCGGACGAGTCAGCACCCAGCATCACGATGTCGCGACGCGCCCGGTTCAGCGCATCCAACATCTGTCGGGCGGCCGGATCCGCCCGGAGGCGGCCACGCACCCGCGCGGCGGTGTCGTCATCAAGCAAGCCTGCCTGCAGTTCGGCGAGTAACTCCGCCGTCAGCGGCAGTTCGGTAGCAGCATCGTCGTCGCCCATCGGCCCTAGTGTCCGCCATGTGCCCGCCAACTGGCCACGGGCCGTGGCTAGCCTGCCGAGTGCTCGGGAGCTGGATCCAGATAGCCGAGGGCTGCGGCGAGGCGGGCCCGGGCACGGGCGCACCGGCTTTTGACGGTGCCGGTGGCCACCCCCAGCAGTTGGGCGGTGTCGGCGACGGAGTAGCCGTGCATGTCGACGGCGACCACCGCTGCTCGCTGCTCGACCGGCAGTCTCATCAGCGCGCGCTGCACCGCGATAGCGGTCTCCACCTGCGTGGTCCGATCAGCGACCGGGTAGATGTCCTCCAAGGGCGTAGTGAGATGAGACTTGTTGCGGCGCAATCGGTCCAGGCAGGCATTGACGACGATGCGGTGCAGCCAGCTACTGACCGCGGCGTCGTGCCGGAAAGCTGCGGCACCGCGGTGAGCGGAAAGCATCGCGTCCTGTAACGCATCGGCGGCGTCCTCGGGATTGCGACTGGTGAAGCGGGCAAGCTGATACAGCTGCCGGTGATGGCGATAAAAGAGCTCTTCGAAGGCGTGGCGGTCGCCGGCGACGTGATCGGCCAGCAGCTCGGCGTCACTGCGTTCGCGCCGCACCCGGTAGCCGAAACCCACGGCCGGACAGTAACTTATCGGCCGGTGTGCGGCACTTCACCCGACCGCACGGTCAAGAGGCCGCCTGCACGGTGACCTCGGAGATCACCGCTTCGCTCTTGCCGTCAGTGGTTCCCAGTGTGGAGATCCACACCAATAGGTTCGACGTCGGCGCCGACGCATTGACCTTGATGGAGTTGTGGCCCGGGTGTAGCGAGGTCGGTTCAGTCAGCGCGGTGGTGTCCTCCAGCTTGGCCGGAGTCGACGTCGATGACGATCGGAGTTGCATCTTGGTGCCCGTGGAGTTGATGTCGACGGTCACCGTGCCCACGGTGGTGGGTTTGGGTAGCTGTAGCAGCAGTCCGACACCGTTTTTGAAGCTGGGGAATGGCACAGCGTCGGTGTAAATGTCGGTTGCCCAGGACGTGGACGGGTTCCCGTCGATGGCCTGCCCCGCCTGGCTCGGGTTATCGGCTTCACCGCCAGGAGAGAAGACGGTGGCGCGCGAGGGTTTGACCATGCTGCCGGACGCCGCAGAACCGCCCGACGAAGCGGAGGACGACGACGGTGCGTTGAGCCCGAGTTGGTCTTTGTCCAGGCCACCGCCGAGATCACCGAAGATCCGGCCCAGCACCGACGCCAGCACCAGCAGCGCCACCACGATAACGGCGACACCGGCACCGACACCGATCATCACGTTGCGGCGGCGACGGAGCTGCGCCTCTTGGTCTTCCGGCTCGCGCGGCCGCCCGCGACCCGGCCGCGCAGTTCCGGGCACCGGTTCGTCGATCGGTGTCAGCAAGTCGGTACGGTCGGCCACCGCCGTCGCCTGTTGCAGCAAGTTCAAAAGCGTTGCTGCGCTGCGTATTCCGCCGTCACCTTGGAGCGAGTGGGTGGCTGCCGCTGAGATCTGGAATGGGATGTCGCGGTTGATCAAACGCGGTTCGATCGGCTGGCCCGACCGGTCCCGTTCGGCCGGAGGCAGCCCGCTGCGCATTCCGGATTCCGACAGCGGCCACCGGTTGACCAGCAGGGCATATAGTGCCGCGCCGATTCCACGGATGTCGGCTTCCAGGGTGGCCTTGGGCATGGTCGCCGGAAACGCCAGCACCACATCGCCTTCGATGCTGACCCGCACTCGGCTGGGGTGGTCGACTGATAATGCGACCCCGGCATGGTGGGCGGCCTCAGCGGCGCCGGCCAGCGTCTGCATCGCGCGCGCGGCACCAACCGGAGACGGTGATGTGTTGGCCACCTCCTGCAACGAACCGCCCCGGATCCACTCGGCGACGACTAGGCCGCCGCTGCCGGAATCAACGACGTCGAGCACCCGCGCGACACCGGGGTTGTCAATCCGGCTGAGCCGCAGCGTGCGGGACAGAATTTCGCGTAGTTCGTCGTCGGGCAGTACGCCGTCGGGGTCGACGAACGTCAGAGCCACCTGTCGATCCAACGCGGTGTCGAGTGCTTGCCAAAACTGCAGGCCTGGTGCGCCACCGTGGAATACCAGTAGGCGGTAGCGACCGCCGCTGATACTGGCGCCCGGCACCAGGTGGGCTTCGTCTTGCGCCGCCGGTCGTTCGGTCGCGCGCTTGCGGGCCGCGTCGAACTCGATCGGTTCATCGTCGGCGGGGTAGGCCGCGGGCTCGTGGGCCGAATCTGACGAGAAGTCGCCGTTGGATCCCTTCGGCGGGGCTGGTGCCGAAACGACATCGACGTGAAGATCGGGCGGAATGTCTGGCTGGAAATCGTCGGCGGACGGCGACGATCCGGACTGCCGCGGCCGGTCCGGCTCTGAGCCGGCGTTGGATGCCGTGCTATCCGATGGGCCGTCGGTCACCTCCGGTCCTTTCCGCATGCCCGTCTCGGTTACCCGCTCCGGAGGCCCGCGCCGGATGGGTTCCCGAACCGGATCCCCTCCCGCCCTGAACGAATTCCTCTGCTCAGAGTACGTGACCGTGCCCTGACCGGACAGCTCATCGTGACGCGTAGGTTGGGCCGCTTTGCCGTCGGCGCCGAGCCACCCGCGGACCCTGGCCAACGCAGCCTGTGCCTCGGGAACCTGCGCGCGCAGCATGACGACGGCGATGATCGGGGCCATGATCACCGCGAGCACGAATAGCCGGAGCAGCGATCCGGCGCCGCCACCGTAGGCCGTCAGGGTCTCGAGCCCGAGCAGCCGATCCGCCGTGTGAGCCACTAACCCGGACAGCAGCGAAGCTGCAACGGTCACCAGAATTGTGCGCACCTCCGCGGCACCGACCAGATGCCCACCGGGCGGCCGCAGGGCATTCCGCAGCAGGAAATACCCGACGATCGCGCCGGCCAGAAACCCTAAACCGTTGGCCAGCCCCAGGTAGCCCGCAACCAGTTCACGGTTGTCGGTGAGGTGCGGCGCGAGCAGCGAGGCGACGATCTTGACGGTCGTGATGACGACAATGACCACGATCGGTGTCCAAGGCTGCTCACGGGCATAGAAGACCCGTAGCTGCAATAGCACCAGCGCGTAGGGGATCAGCGTGAACGCCGACAACGCGATCGCCGCGCCCAAATAGCCGGCATCGACTTCGCCGAAACGCCCGTAGGCGAACAGCGCGCTACCGATCGCCGGGCCGCCGACCGTCATGAACGCCACCGCGGGAATCAGCGTGATCATCGTCAGCCGGGTGGCTAGCGACAGGTCTGCCAGCACCGCCGGGGTGTTGTCGGCGGCCGCGTTGCGGCTCAACCGCGGCATCACCACGGTCAGCACCGTTACCCCGATCATGCCGAACGGCAGCATCAACACCAGCCAGGTGTAGTTGTAGATCGCCGGGCCGGAAGCGGCTGCGGTACTGGCGATCTGGTTGCCGACCACCAGACCGAGCTGGCTGATCAGCACGTAGAACACCATCGCGGCGGCCATCGCACCGAAACGCTTGAGCCGCTGGTCGATTCCCCACAACGGACGCAGGCTGATGCGCTGGCGCCGGATCGCCGCCAGTAGCACCGCCGTCTGCGCGAACACCCCCAACGTCGTGCCAATGCCCAGAACCAGCAGCTTGGCGTTGCCCATCCGTACCGGGTCGACCGACAACTGGCCGGGCACCGCCAGGTAGACGCCTAACGTGACGATCGCGACGAGGTTGTTGACGACGGGTGCCCACGCGGGCGGCCCGAATATATTGCGGGTGTTCAGGATCGCCATGAACACCGACGACAGGCCGTAGAAGATCACCTGCGGTAGCAGCAGGTAGGCGAACGCGGTGGTGAGCGCCTCGTTGACCTGGGGGTCGTGGCCGAGCATCAATCGCACCAGCACCGGGGCCGCAGCCACCGAGAGCAGCGTGGTCACCAGCAGCAAGGTGGTGGCCAGCGTGACCAAGCGGCGGACGAACGCCCGTCCGCCATCGCCGTCGTCCTGTTCGGCGCGGGCCAGCACCGGAACGAAGATCGCGGTGAAGGTGGCTTCCAACACCAGCGCCGCGACTAGGTTGGGCAGCTGATTGGCCACCGAGAAAGCGCTCGACAACGCCGCACCCAAGATCGCGGCCAGCAGCACGATCCGGGCGAAGCCGGTGACGCGGCTGATCAGCGTCGCCAGCGCCATACCCCAGGACCGCGATACCAGTGCCGCATCGGAGAGTTCGGCCCGCTGCTGTCGCGGTGGCTGCGCCGAGGGCGGCAGCCCCGGCGGCGGAGGGGCGGACCCACGCGTCGGTGGCTGTGCCGGTGGCGGCACCCGCCGGCCGGCGGACCTCATACCCGGCGCTCTTCGTCGACGAGGTCTTTGGCCGGAGCGCCTTTCGCGGTCGGCAGCGCGTCCACGGGGTCGGGCGGGTCCTGCGGACGGTCCAAATCGGCACGGTCGGGCTGGCCGCGGAAGCGGTGCCACAGCCGTCGTCCCGCCAGCGCCACCAGCACCGCCGCGGCGGTCAACGTAATCGCGAACAGCACTTTGCCGTAGGCGTTGGAGTGCACCGAAAGCCGGACCGGTTCGCCCAGCGACACCCCTTGAGGGGTGTGCAGCGAGACATCGATCGCGACACGCTGGGTGAAGTTGACTTCGATGGGCACCCGCAGCGGCAGATACCCGGGCGGGAGTTCGATTTCACCGAGGTCGGTCACCGTCATTCCCGGGGGTGCGTCCACCTGAAGCCGCACCCGGATAGGGACCGCCAAGCCGTTGTGCAGCGCCAGCGGCAACGGGCTGTGCTCGGTGGCCAGCGTGTAGGACCCGCTTGGGTTGACGATTGTGACGGCGCCGAACAGGTCGTCGATGGAATTGCCGACGGTGTCCAATCGGTGATGGGCCAGCCCGTTGCGAGTGTCGGGTCGCTCCGATTGACTGACCGCGCGCAGCATGTCTTCGCGCAGGGGTGCGGTGTAGCCGGCCCCGCTTAGCCCGGTGCGGGCATCGGTCGTCAACGCCGAGGTCAGATCGCGCAGCCGACTCATCTCGTGGGAGATCTGGGTGATCACCTGGTCGTCGAATCGGCCACGTTGGGCGGCGTCGGCAGTTGGCGGTCGGGGCGCAGCGGTGTTGGCGGCAGCGTCGGCGATCAGCGCCGGCAGCGATCGGGGCGCGGCCAACCCGGAGCGAACTGCGGTGGCCAGCGTGGTCAGGATGGCGGCCGCGTCATCGGATTGCAGAGTCCAGGTCGTCGGCGGCAACAAAATCTCGGTGCGCTGCTCGACGTCAGGCCGCAACCCCCGCCACAGCATCGACCCCAGCGCGTCTTGGCGGCGGGCGGTGGTGGAGTCGTGACGAAGCCGGACCGCCAGGGCCGGGTCGAGGTAGGTCGGTGCGATGGGGTCGGTGCCGGCGGCTGCCAGCGCTGCGCCGACGGTCGGGTCGAACGGGGCGGTGACCACGTGCGGCGAGACCCGGTACGCGGCGGTATCTGCCGTCGCGGGCCCGCCGGTGGCCGAGTCCGCTGCAGCGAAGTCTGCGGCGGCAACCGCCACGGTGTCGGCGTCGTCGCCCAGCAGGTCCACGGTGCGGCGGGTCAGCGGACCGTCGGCGATCAGCGTGGCACCGCGAATCGACATGACTCCCAGGATCTGGTCGACGATATCGCTGCTCGTGGTGGTGGCGATGACGCTGAGGCTGTCATCGCCGACGCGTTGCAGGGCGTCGAGATCCGCCTGGGCATAGGGGATCGCTGTTACACACGTCCGGCGAGCCAACGCGCGCAGTCTGTCCAACCAGCCCGCCGCTGCGGCCTGGCCGGCGCCGGGATGCGCCGGAGTGCCCGGGCCGGCTTTGTCCGGGGCGTCGGAGACGACATAGCCGCTGGTCATCGCATTGACAGTGACCAGCAGGTCCGGGTCGACCGCGAGGCACAGTGAACGGCCGACCGCACCGTCGGGATCGACGTCGCGGCTGGTTGCAAACTCGGCGGCGGCCAGCAAGATATCCAGCCGCCCACCGGTGGCCAGGGCGGTTGCCAGCTCGTCGTCCAGCAACCGAACCGGCACTGCGCCGCCGGGTACACCGGGGGACAACCGGGGCCGGTCAGCCAGTGGCCACAGCATGGTGATCTGCACCGGTTTGGAGGTGTCCGGCGCGACGACGGAGCTCAACGCGTCCGTGGAGTTGTCCGTCGGGTCGGCCGGCACCCCTACTACCGGCAGCAGAAATCGGGCGTTGTCGAGCCGGGCGGGCTCACCGTAGTCCGGCGTTCCATTGACATTGACTAGCAGTGGGTACACGCCGGGTTTGCCGATCGCCAGCGACGTTGCGCTCACCGAGCGCAGCGGGGCGGACAACGTAAAGCCGGCGCCCTGCCCGCGCTGCAGTTCGCCGGCCACCGTCAGAAAGTCGGCCACCGGCTGGTACTGGTCGGTGCTTCCGTCGAGGTTGGTGCGCAGGCCGGCCGACGAGCTCACCGCGTCCGCGCGCTCGAGGCGGACCATCACATCACGCACCGGCCGGTCGCCGACATTGGTGACGATTCCGCTGACGGTGACGACGGGTTCACTGGTGGTGGTGACCACGTCGGGGGTCACCTGATCGACCCGGATCTGGACGAACGGGGTCGTGCCAGGTTCGCCTGCGACGGCGCGCGGTGCCGCGGTCGGTAGCGTGAGTACGGCCCCCAGACCAGCCAGGATGCCGGCCACTACGGCGAGGCGCAGTAGAGCCGCCACTTGGACGTGGCGATCGCAAGCGCGGCGAAGCCGGGCGCAGCGGGTCGCCACTTGGATCAGCCGTGGGCCGGTCACGGTCCTCGACCGCGACCGTTCTTCCGAGGGGGCGCGGGTTGCCGGTGGTGGGCGCGGGAGTGCGTCTGTGGCCGGCGGCGCGGCGAGGTGGGCGGCAATGGCGGCAGCGCGGTCGGCCCGTCGGTTTGCAATTTGTCGATCAGTTCGTCGGCGACCTCGGCCAGCCGCCGCTCGTCGGCGTAGGCCAGTCGGGCGGGCAACTCGGGGATCGGCACCCACGCCACCTCGGCCACCTCGAGGTCCTCATCGCACAACTCTCCGCCCGAGCACCGCATCAGATAGTGGTGCACGGTCTTATGTACGCGTCGCCCGTCGGTGACGAACCAGTAGTCGATGCTGCCCAGCGCGGCCAGCACGCTGCCGCGAATTCCGGTCTCCTCGGCGACCTCCCGGATCGCGGTCTGCTCGGCGGTCTCGCCGAGTTCGATGTGCCCCTTGGGGAGCGACCACAGCATCCGACCGCGCCGGTCCACTCGACCGATCAACGCGGCCATCTGGTCTTCGCGCGGCCCGTCGATCCCCTCGATGACAAGTCCACCGGCGGAGGTCTCGTGGACGGTGCGCAACCGCTCGGGTCCGCGCCCGGCGGAGCGTGCACGTCCTGAATTTGCCGGCCCGGCAGCCGCGGCCGCGCCTGCGCCATTGATCTGACCGGTGTCGGTGCGCTTTTCGGCCGGACCGGCAGCCCGTCGCCCGCGGCGCCTGCCCCGGCGCCGACGTGGTTTGGCATGTTCGCCGTCCGACACCCAAGCGATAGTAGCTGGCACGCCTGGGCCGTCCGGCCGCACTCGCCGGTAGTGCGGTGATGTGCTGCCGATGGGACTCTTTCCGCCCGCTCCACGATGCGCGCCGGGACGGCGTGAAACCGACCCGGACTACGCTCTCCACGTGCCAGAAACCGCCCAGGACGCTGATCTGCTGACCGCAGCCGCCGTCGCGTTGAACAGGTACGCCGAGCTGTTACGTGAACTCGGCTCGTTGTTCGCTGCGGCCGGCCACGAGCTGTATCTGGTCGGCGGATCGGTGCGTGATGCACTGCTGCGACGGTTGAGCCCCGATCTGGATTTTACCACCGATGCACACCCGGAGCAGGTTCAAAAGATCGTGCGCCCCTGGGCCGATGCGCTGTGGGACACCGGAATTGAATTCGGCACCGTGGGCGTCGGCAAGGGCGATCAGCGGTTGGAGATCACTACCTTCCGCACCGACCGCTACGACCAGGTGTCGCGCAATCCGCAGGTCCGTTTCGGCGACCGCATCGAGGACGATCTGGTGCGCCGCGATTTCACCGTGAACGCGATGGCGGTGCGCATCACAGCGCACGGAGCGGGCGAATTCGTTGATCCATTAGGCGGTTTGGCGGCGCTTCGCGCTGCGGTCCTGGACACGCCGGCAGCGCCGTCGGTGTCGTTCGGCGACGACCCATTGCGGATGCTGCGCGCTGCGCGGTTCGTCTCGCAGCTAGGTTTCACCGTTGCGCCGCGGGTTCGCGCAGCGATCGAGGAGATGGCAGCCGAACTGGGCCGGATCACCGCTGAGCGGGTGGCCGCCGAATTGGACAAGCTGCTGTTGGGCAACGATCCGGCCGCCGGGATCGACCTGATGGTGCAGACCGGGATGGGGGAGGTGGTGCTGCCCGAAATCGGCGGCATGCAGATGGCCATCGACGAGCACCACCAGCACAAGGACGTCTACCAACATTCGCTGACCGTGCTGCGCCAGGCCATCGAACTCGAGGACGACGGGCCCGATCTGGTGTTGCGGTGGGCGGCGCTGCTGCACGACATCGGCAAACCCGCCACCCGTCGCCACGAGCCCGACGGCGGCGTGAGCTTTCACCATCACGAGGTGGTCGGCGCCAAGATGGCCCGCAGGCGGCTGCGGTCGCTGAAGTACTCCAAGCAGATGGTCGACGACATCTCGCAGCTGGTGTATCTGCATTTGCGGTTCCACGGCTACGGCGGGGGACGGTGGACCGATTCGGCGGTGCGCCGTTACGTCACCGACGCCGGCCCGTTGTTGCCGCGGTTGCACAAGCTGGTGCGCGCCGACTGCACCACCCGCAACAAGCGGCGCGCGGCGAAACTGCAGGCCAACTACGACAATTTGGAGACGCGGATCGCCGAGTTGGCCGCCGCCGAAGACCTGCAGCGGGTTCGCCCGGACCTCGACGGCAACCAGATCATGGAGTTGTTGGCCATTCCGCCCGGACCGCAGGTCGGTGAGGCGTGGCGGTACCTGAAGGAGCTGCGGCTGGATCGCGGGCCGCTGTCTCGCGACGAGGCGAAGGCCGAGCTGCTGGCGTGGTGGCAGGTACGGGGGAACCGGTAGCACTCGAAGCGAGTCGTTCTAGGTATGGAGTACTGCTTGGGCGCGGCCGATGGCACGGCGACGATTTGGGACGGCCAACCCGACCTCGACGTCGACGGTGACGGTCAGCTGGATGCGGTCGGCTTGGACTTCGACGGCGACGGGTTGCGCGATGACGCGCTGGCGGACCTCGACGGTGACGGGGTCGCCGATCATGCGGTGCTGGATCTCGACAACGACGGCACCGCGGAAAGCTACTTCACCGACGATGGGTCTGGCACCTGGGCGGTTGCGGTCGACCGGGGCGGGCCGCTGCGTTGGTTCGGGCTCGACGGCGTCGAACACACCGGCGGGCCGCTGGTCGACTTCGACGGTGACGGCCAGGCGAACGATCGGCTGCTCGACAGCGACGGTGATGGACTGGCCGACCGCGCGATGTGCGTCGGCGACCACGGCATGACCGGATACCTCGACACCGACGGCGACGGCCAGTGGGATCTACGACTTACCGACAGCGACGGAGACGGCGCCGCCGACGGTGCAACGACGCTGTAGTCGCGGCGCCGAACGTCGAGAAGTTGTGCGCAATACGCGGAAATCGCGCAACAACCCCACGCTCGACGAGAATTCATCGCCCCGGGCTGGGTTGCGGGGCCCGGTCTCTCTTCGCGCGCGGCGCGCGCTCATCGCCCCGGGCTGGGTTGTGGGGCCCGGTCTCTCTTCGCGCGCGGCGCGCGCTCATCGCCCCGGGCCCGGCGGCCCGGCAAAGGCTTGTGCGATGTCCAGCCAGCGCTGCGCATCGTCGCCGTCCGCGGCGATATCCAGCGCGCTACGCGGGCGTCGTTGCGTGACCAGGAAACAGAAATCCTCGGCAGATCCGCTGACCCGCTGGGCGGCGTCGGCCGGGCCCCACGACCAGATGCCCCCGTCGGGTGCCCGCAGCTCGATCAGAAACGGCTCGGTCGGCGGTGTCAGACCGTTGACCACGAAGGCGTAGTCGCGGGTCCGCACGCCGATGTGCGCGATGGATCGCAGTCGGGCGGTGGGCCGTCGCTGGACGCCGAGCGCATCGGCGACGTCAAGGCCGTGTGCCCAGCTCTCCATCAACCGGGCGGTGGCCATCGACGCTGCGCTCATCGGTGGACCGAACCACGGAAGTTTTCGGCCGTCGGAAACGGTCGACAGCTTGTCGTGCAACCGCATCCGAGTGCCGCGCCAGTCGGCAAGCAGTTGGGCGGGCGGCGTCGTTGCCAGATCGTCGGCTCCCGCGTCGACGAACCCGGTCGGGTCGGCGGCCGCAGCCTCGAGCACGGTGGCGAAGGCGGACTCGTCGGTGACCGACGTCAGCGCAACCCGGTCGGTCCAAAGCAAATGGGCGATCTGGTGTGCGATCGTCCAGCCCGGCGCGGGCGTGGGCTCGGCCCAGCGGTCAGCGGCGAGCGGCGTTACCAGCGCGTCGAGCTCGTCGCTTTCGGCGCGCAAATCCGCCACGATCGAATCAAGGCCGGCCATCCGAATACCTTAACGAGGGCGCATCCTCCTCCGACGGGGTTGGTGGGCGGCGGCTCTCGTCGCGCGAGGCGCGCATCGCCCGCCGACCGACGACGGCGTGAACGGCAAGTCCGGCAAGGTAAATCGCCGTCCCGGTCAGCACCAGCGCGGGTGCGCGCCCGTCGTCGGGGATGACGAACGCCACCGCGGTGATCGCCGCGATGAACGAGACCCAGAACAGCGCATCCTGCACCGCGAACACATGGCCGCGCAGGGCATCGTCGACGTCGACCTGCATCGCGGTATCGGCACACAGCTTGACGACCTGACCGGCTGTGCCGAGGAAGAACCCGCAGGTCACCATCACCGGCAGTTGCAAACCGGCGCCGATGACCTGGATGGTGGCCGCGATCGCCAATGCGCCGTTGGCGGTGGCGTAGCGGCCCCACCGGCGCACCGCAGGCGGGGTCAACACGTTGGCCAGAAACGACCCGGTCCCCGTCGCTGCGACGAACAGCACCGCGGTACCCAGACCAACGACGGACGTGTCTCCGGCGTGGCGCATCAACAACAACACCAGCAAGGTGTTGATGCCGAAAGCCATCCGATGTGCGGCCAGCCCGGCGAGGGTGGCGGCCACCGTCGGCCGGGCCAGTACCGTCCGGGCGCCGTGCAGCCAACCGGTCACCACTAAGTAGACCACCGGTCCATGGAGCGCACGCTTGGTGTCGTCCGGGCCCAGCGCGTGCGGCCTGAACCGCAACGACAGCAGCAGGGCGATCAACACCGGGACCACGACGAGGAAGATGATCGAGGCCGAGCCGTTGTCGCCGGCTCCGAATAGCCAGCGGGGCGCCAGCATGAAGTTGGCGCCGAGGAAAGCCGCGACCGCACCGGTCGCGGCGGACACCGAATTCATCGTGACCACCTGGTCGCGCGGCACGACATGAGGCAGCGCGGCCGATAGACCCGAGGAGACGAACCGGCCGAAGCCGTTGACGATCAGCGCGCCGCATAACACCGCCTGATCGCCGCTCCCGACGGCCAGCAGGGCGCCCACCGCGGTCACCGACAGCAGTCGCCCCAGGTTGGCGCCGACCAGTACGAGCCGCCGGTCCCAGTGATCCATCAGCGCACCGGCAAATGGACCCAGGATCGAATACGGCAGAAACAGCACACTGAAGGCGGCCGCGATCGCCAGCGGATGGGCGGCCCGCTCGGGGTTGAACAGCAGCGCACCGGCCAGTCCCGCCTGAAACAGACCATCGCCGAATTGGCTGACGGCACGTAATTCCAGCAGCCGCCAAAAGTCGGGCAGGCTGCGCACGGAGCGCCAGACAGCGGCGGGTGCGCGCATGTGGATCACAGAACCTACTTCCGCGGGCGGCCCGGCAAGCTAGGCCTCGACTAGAGGCCCAAACCAGCCTACAAATGTTGGGCAGCGCGCCGCTTGTTCACCGCAGGGATCCGCGCGTGGATGCCATGATGGTGAGGTGGCTCAGCCCGAAGATCCCGAGGACTTTGTCGCTCCCACCGCGCATCGAGTGCGGGCGGGAACTCTGCTCCTTGCCAACACCGACCTGTTGGAGCCGACGTTTCGTCGCAGCGTGATCTACATCGTCGAACACAACGACGGCGGCACGCTGGGGGTGGTACTCAACCGGCCGAGTGAGACCGCCGTTTACAACGTGTTGCCGCAGTGGGCGAAGTTGGCCGCCAAACCCAAGACGATGTTTATCGGCGGTCCGGTGAAACGCGACGCGGCGCTGTGCTTGTCGGTGCTGCGGGTGGGCGCCGATCCCGACGGTGTGCCGGGGCTGCGCCATGTGTCGGGCCGGTTGGTCATGGTCGACCTCGACGCCGACCCTGACTCCATCGCGCCGCTGGTGGAGGGGGTGCGGATCTTCGCGGGCTACTCCGGCTGGACGATCGGACAGCTGGAGGGTGAGATCGAACGCGACGACTGGATTGTGTTGTCGGCGTTGCCATCTGACGTTTTAGTACAGCCCCGAGTAGATCTGTGGAGCAGAGTGCTGCGCCGGCAGCCGCTGCCACTTGCGCTATTGGCCAGCCACCCCATCGACATCAGCCGCAACTAAGCAGGCCGGCCGCCGGATCAGTGGCAGGGCCGTGCGTCAGTACTTAGCGCGCAGGCTGCGCAAACACCGCTGCAACCGGCCGGGACGGCTTCGCGGCGCAGCGCATAGCGCGCGCTTTGCCAGGACCCGGCAGCGACGGTGGCGAGCGCGCCGAGGACACAAATACCGACCACCGTCAGCACCGCGGCGTGCCGCGGGACGGCCAAAGCCGCCGACCCTCCGGCGGCCAGCATGACCGAGGCGGCCAGTTGTGCCGGCGCCACTGAACGCGCCAATTGCCCGGAGGCGCCGGTCGCCGCCGGCCGCCACAACGACCACAGTGCGAGTGCGGCGCAGACGGTCGCCGCGCACACGCAGAGCACCCCAGCGATCAGCATGGGGCCACAATACGAGGCCGCCGACAAGACTCAGCGTGTCGGGGCGGGCGACAATCCGGGCAGCGTCGGGACCGTGGGCAACGCCGGCAGTGCGGCCTGCACCGGTGGCGCGGGCGGAACGGCAGGCGCAGTGCCGGCGGGTGCGCTCACCCGGAAGCCGTTGACGACGGCATCAGTGGCCGGCGCCTCGGCGACAGCCTGGGCGGCGTCCGTGGTCACCGCCAGGGACACCAGGTAGCGGTCCGCTCCTGAGGTCGCGATGACGTGACGACGCGAGGTGTTCAGCGTCATATCGTTCTGGCGATAGGTGCCCTCGATGATCGCCGACGGGAAAGGGCCGAAATTACCCAGCGAGGCGTTGGTGGTTTGCCAGGTGGGCAGCTGCTGACTGTCGACGTAGCCGTGCGTGATGGCCTCTTGAGGATCGAAGTCGCCGACCAGCTTGTAGACCACCACCTGGGCATTCGAGGTGTACAGACTGTTGCTGGAGCGGTTGGCGATCACCGCGAAGGGATCGGGAACGTTGGGATCGGGCACCTGGGTCCAGCCTGGTGGCATCGGCAAGGTGATGTCGAGAGCCTTGAAGCCGCGGGGCTGCTGCGGTTCGAGCTGAACCCCCTTGCCGTGGAAATAGTCGCGCAGCGTCCCGGAACTGGCCGGCAGCAGCGACGGCTGCGGCGGTGCCGCGGCAGCCAGCGGCGGAGAGACCTGAGTCGGCGCGACGGGGAGCTGGGCCGGCTGCGCCGGCACAGCGGCGGGCAGCGGCGAGGAGACCGGAGGCGGCGCCAGCGCCGGGGCGGTGCCCGGCATGCTGTTGCCGACCGAGCCGAGAGTGCCGAGGCTGTTCTGGGTGGCTACCGGCGGAGCGGGGACTGGCGCAGGATTGGGCCGCGGTGGGAACACCGGGTCGGCCGACGCGGTCGCGCCCGCCAAGCCCATCACACCCACGGATCCGACAGCCAGACCCGCTATCAATAACCGCCAGCCACGGGCGATCTGCATCATGAGCGTCGGTCCTTCCCGGTCACGCAGGGTTAGAGGCCGAATGTAACCAGCGCCACGCGCCTATCGCCAGGCTCGCAATACACCTGGGATGAAGCCCTGATCGCTCCGCAACGTAACCGAGACCGACCCGTGGCCGACGTACCGGTCAGGGCGGGCCTTATACCCTGTTGGCGTGACCGAACCCCCGATCGTGGCCAGCGCCGGTGCGGGCGACGCGGACTCCGACGTGCCGCGGTATCGCTACACCGCGCAGCTGGCCGATCGCATCGAACGGACCTGGCAGGACAATTGGGCCAGGTGGGGAACCTTCAACGTGGCCAATCCGGTCGGCTCACTGGCACCCGCGGATGGTGGCTCGGTGCCCGAGGACAAACTGTTCGTGCAGGACATGTTTCCGTACCCATCGGGGCAGGGACTGCATGTCGGCCACCCACTGGGCTTCATCGCCACCGACGTCTACGCGCGCTACTTCCGGATGAATGGCCGCAATGTCTTGCACGCCTTAGGGTTCGATTCCTTTGGCCTGCCTGCTGAGCAGTATGCGGTGGAGACAGGCACACATCCGCGTACGCGTACCGAAGCCAATCTCGTCAATTTTCGGCGTCAATTGGGCCGACTGGGTTTCGGACACGACACCCGTCGCAGCTTCTCCACCACCGACGTCGATTACTACAAGTGGACACAGTGGATCTTCTTGCAGATCTACAACGCTTGGTTCGACACCGCCGTCAACAGGGCGCGGCCTGTCACGGAACTGATCGCCGAATTCGATTCGGGCGAGCGCGCTTTGGCCGACGGCACAGACTGGGCGGCCCTGTCGGCCAGCGAGCGATCTGACGTCGTCGACGGCTACCGGCTGGTCTACCGGTCGGATTCGATGGTGAACTGGTGTCCGGGGCTGGGCACCGTGCTGGCCAATGAAGAGGTGACCGCCGACGGCCGCAGCGAACGGGGAAACTTCCCGGTGTTCCGGAAACGGCTGCGGCAGTGGATGATGCGTATCACTGCGTACTCTGACCGGTTGCTTGAGGATCTCGATCTGCTGGACTGGCCGGAGAAGGTCAAGACGATGCAGCGCAACTGGATCGGGCGCTCGGCCGGCGCGGCGGCGATGTTCGGCACCGACGCCGGTGAGATCGAGGTCTTTACGACCCGCCCTGACACGCTGTTCGGCGCTACCTATCTGGTGTTGGCGCCCGAGCACGACCGCGTCGACCGCTTGGCCGCCGCCGAGTGGCCAGACGGCGTGGACCCGCGCTGGACATTCGGTGCCGCTACGCCGGCAGCGGCGGTCGCGTCGTACCGGAAGGAGATCGCCGCAGAGTCGGACCTGGAGCGCCAAGAGAACAAAGCCAAATCCGGTGTGTTCCTTGGTAGTTACGCAACCAATCCGGCTAGCGGCCAGCGGGTGCCGATCTTCATCGCCGACTACGTGCTGGCCGGCTACGGCACCGGTGCCATCATGGCCGTCCCCGGCCACGACCAGCGCGACTGGGAATTCGCCCGCGAGTTCGGCCTGCCGGTCGTCGAAGTCATTGCCGGCGGCGACATTTCCCAGGCCGCCTACAACGGTGACGGGACGTTGGTCAACTCCGGCTATCTCGACGGCATGGACGTGTCGACGGCCAAGCAGGTCATCACCGACCGGTTGGAATCCGACGGCCGTGGCCACGCCCGTATCGAATACAAACTGCGGGACTGGCTTTTCGCGAGGCAACGTTATTGGGGCGAACCGTTTCCGATCGTCTACGACAACGACGGGCGCCCGCATGCGCTCGATGAGGCCGCACTGCCCGTCGAGTTGCCGGATGTCCCGGACTACTCGCCGGTGTTGTTCGACCCCGACGACGCCGACAGTGTGCCCTCGCCACCGCTGGCCAAGGCCAGCGACTGGGTGCACGTCGAACTCGACCTCGGCGACGGGCTGAAGTCCTATACCCGCGACACCAACGTGATGCCGAATTGGGCCGGCAGCTCGTGGTACGAGCTGCGCTACACCGACCCGCAGAACTCGGAGCGGTTCTGCGCCAAAGAGAACGAGGCCTACTGGATGGGGCCGCGGCCAGCCGAGCACGGCGCTGAGGACCCCGGTGGCGTGGACCTGTATGTCGGCGGTGTCGAACACGCGGTGCTGCATCTGCTGTATGCCCGGTTCTGGCACAAGGTGCTCTACGACCTGGGCGAGGTCAGCTCCTGCGAGCCGTACCGCCGGCTGGTCAACCAGGGCTACATTCAGGCGTTCGCCTACACCGATGTCCGAGCGTCTTACGTGCCGGCGGCCGACGTGGTCGAACGCGACGGCAGGTTCTACTATCCCGGCCCGGAGGGCGAGATCGAGGTCTTCCAGGAGTTCGGCAAAATCGGTAAGAGCTTGAAGAATTCGGTGTCGCCTGACGAGATCTGCGAGGAATACGGCGCCGATACACTGCGGCTCTACGAAATGTCGATGGGTCCGCTGGAGGCATCACGTCCGTGGGCCACCAAGGATGTCGTCGGTGCGCACCGGTTTTTGCAGCGGGTGTGGCGGCTGGTGGTCGACGAGCAAACCGGCGAAACGCGGGTGGCCAACCATGCGGCCATCGCGGAGGACACCCTGCGGCTGCTGCACCGCACCATTGCCGGCGTATCGGAAGACTATGCGGCGCTGCGTAATAACACCGCGGCGGCCAAGCTGATCGAGTACACCAACCACCTCACCAAAACCCACCAGGGTGAGGTGCCGCGCGCCGCGGTCGAGCCGCTGGTGCTGATGCTGGCGCCGTTGGCGCCACATGTCGGTGAGGAACTGTGGCAGCGGTTGGGCAACGCTACGTCGTTGGCGCACGGACCGTTTCCCGTCGCCGATCCCGCCTACCTGGTCGAAGACACCGTCGAATATCCAGTGCAGGTCAACGGCAAGGTGCGCGGCAAGGTGGTGGTGGCCGCCGACGCCGACGCCGACACTCTGGAAGCGGCCGCGCTGGCCGACGAGAAGGTTCAGGCGTTTCTGAACGGCGCCGCCCCGAAGAAGGTGATCGTGGTGGCCGGTCGACTGGTCAACCTCGTCGTCTGATGTTTCAGCGTTGGCGGATCACTACTTCGTGCACATGACCGTCGGGCGGGGTGGCCACCACATTGGCGACCACCTCGGCGACGGTTTGTGGCCGCAAAAAGCGGCCGGGGTCATATTCGCCGCCCTCGAACGCGACCAGGTCTCGTTGCATGTCGGTGTCGACGCGGCCCGGGTAGACGGTGGTGACGCGCAGCGCGGGCTCATCGGCGCGCAGTGAATCGGCGAATGCGCGGAGCGCAAACTTGCTCGCCGAGTAGGAGGGCATCCCCGGTGACACGGTGCGGCCCGACCCGGAGTTGACGAACACCACCTGGCCGTGAGTGCGTCGCAGGGCGGGCAGCAGCGCCAACGTAACAGCCACCGCCCCAACGACATTGACTGCGAACGTGGTGCGCCACTGGTCGACGGTGGTATCGCCGACATGGCCGGGCAGCGACACCCCCGCGTTGTGCACCAGCACATCGAGTTCCGTGATCGAGGCGGCGTCGGCGGCGATCGCGTCGGTGTCGGTCAGGTCCAGCGGGAAGGTCGTAGCGGCGAGGCGATCGGCGACGGCGTCGAGGCGCGCCGACGGGCGCGCAGCCAGCAGCAGGTTATGCGTCGGTGCCAGGGCCTCGGCAATTGCAGCACCGATACCACGGCTGGCGCCGGTGATGAGTGCGGTCGGCATATCAGCGGAAGTGTTGTGGCTCTGCGGCTTTCAGGCCTGCTCGTGGGCAGGCGAGGCGTCGGCGGGCCCGTCGGCCACGTCGCCACCGGCGAGGCGTTCCAGCGGCCGCAGTGCTTTGGTCAGCGTGTCCAGGTCGGATTCGCTGAGCTGACTGAGCATTCCGGCCAAGGCGGCGATCCGGTTGGACAGCGACTCGCGGTGGACCGCCAGGCCGCGAGGCGTGATATCCACCAGCACCGCGCGCAGGTCAGAGGGGTCGCGGGACCGCTTGACCAGGCCGACCTTCTCCAATCGGCGAATCGCCACCGTGGTGGTCGGGGTGCGGACCCGTTCGTGTGCGGCCAGGTCGGTCATGCGGATCGGGCCCTGGTCGAGCAGCGTCACCAGGATCGACAACTGCGCCAGGGTGAGTTCGCCGGCCGTCGCGGCGCCCGCGGAGGGGTCACCGCGGCGCAGGATCGTGAAAAGTTTGGACAGTGTGCGGTGTAGACCTTCAGCCAGCTGTGTCACTTCGGGCACGGTGGCTTCACGTTCCGCCATAATTCGCCAGTCTAACCTGATGGGCCTCAGGCAGGCCGAAAATCAGTTGTACTGTCAAAGTACTTGGGAGAGGAACCGTTGCAACCGCTCGGTTGTAGCCGCCTCGAAGATCTGCTCGGGCGCCCCGGTTTCCACCACTGCGCCGTTATCCATGAAAACCACGGAATCCGAGGTTGACCTGGCGAAACCCATTTCATGGGTCACGACCACCATCGTCATTCCCTCGTCGCCGAGGTCAGCGATCAGCGCCAGGATGCCTTTGACCAGCTCGGGGTCCAGCGCCGAGGTGGCTTCATCGAACAACATCACCTGCGGCGCCATCGCCAACGCGCGGGCGATCGCGACCCGTTGCTGCTGCCCGCCCGACAGCGCGCCGGGACGGCTGTCGGCTTTGTGTTTCATGCCGACTCGGTCCAGTTGGGCCAGCGCCAGCTCGCGGGCGGCGTCGGCCGGCAGCCGTTTCAGCTTGCGCGGCGCCAACATGACGTTATCCAGCACGCTGCGATGCGGGAACAGGTTGAAGTGCTGAAACACCATGCCGATGCGCTGGCGCAGCCGGTTGGGGTCCTCGGCCAGCACCGAGCGACCATCGAGCAGGACGTCGCCACGGTCGGGCTCGTGTAACCGATTCAGGGTCCGCAGCAACGTCGACTTGCCGGAGCCCGACGGGCCGATCACCGCTACCGTGCTGCCTGCGGGCACCTCGACGTCCACGCCGCGCAGCACCGTGTTCGTACCGAATGCCAAATGAATGTCCTTGCCCGCCAACGATACCGGCTGCGGGCGCTCGATACTTTCTGTCACGTCATCTCCTGCCCGGTTGTCGAGGCAATCCGGTCGAGGGGATCTTCTGGCTCTGCTGAGGCGCGGCCCTGGCGAAGCCGATTGTCGACGAAGTTCACCAGGTGGGTCAGCGGAACGGTCAGGATCAAGTAGAAGATCCCAGCCGCCACCAAGGGCGAGAGGCTGCCAGTCTGCGCGTTGAAATCCCGGCCGACCTGGAACAGCTCACGTTGCCCGGCGATCAGCCCGAGGAAGTAGACCAACGCCGAGCCCTTCAGCAGCGCGATGAACTGGTTGACCAGCGCCGGCAGCACCCGCCGTATCCCCTGCGGAACCACCACCAGCCGCATCGACGACCGGTAGCTGAGCCCCAGCGCACGGGAGGCTTCCAGCTGCCCGGACTCGACGCTTTGGATTCCCGAGCGGAAGATTTCACCGACATACGCCGCGGCGGTCAACCCCAGCGCGGCAATACCCAGCGGGTAGGGGTTGTTGTTGGTCAGCCCGCCGACGATCGGGCCCACACCCAGGCCGATCAGCAAGATGATCACCACTTCGGGCAGGCCGCGGAAGATGTCGGTGTACATCCGTGCCGGCCACCGCAGCCACCGAGTGCGGGAGATCCCGGCGACGGCCAGCACAATCCCGACGCCCAACCCGATGACGCTGGCGCTGATGGTCAATATCAAGGTGTTGGGCAGCCCGGTTTTGAGTAGTACCGGAATCGTCTGTTTGTAAAGGTTCCAGTCGAGGAAGGATTCCCGCAATTGGGCGAGCGTGGACGTCGGTGCGGGCGGTCCGGCCTTGGGTCGGTGATGACGCTCGGCGATCTTGGCGAAGTCCGGCAGGTGTGGTGTCAGCGCTTCCTTCGATCCCGGTTTCCAGTCTGGCGGTAGCGGGCGCGGCGCCCATTCCGAGTACAGACCCGACCAGGTGGCGTCGGCGATAACAGCGTCCAGTCCCGAGTTCAGCGCATCGAGCAGCGGTCGGTTGTCTTTCGCGACGGCGTAGGCCACGAAGTCGCCCTCGTTGAACGAGTTGGCGACGATCGCGGCGGGGTCGCCGGGCCGCACGGCGTTCATCGCCTCCAGTCCACCCGCGACCCAGGCGTCGATCTGATGAGTCTTGAGGCTGCTGTAAGCAGTGATGATGTCGGGGAACTTCACTGGCTGCAGGCCCAACGTCTCGGTGACGTAGGCGTCCTGCACGGTGCCCTGGACGACACCGATCCGCTGCCCGGCGGCGAGGTCGTCGAATCCGGTGATCGGCGAGCCTGGCTGGACGACCAGGGAGGCATAGCCGAAGTCATAGCCGTTGGTGAAGCTGACGATGCGTCGCCGCGCTTCGCTGGCCATGATGGACGCCGAGCCGACGTCGAAGCGCCGCGACGCCACCTGGGCGAGCAGTCCGGCGAAGTCGGTACCGACGAAGCGGACCTGCAAGCCCAATTTTGCGGCGATGGCCCGCAGCACCTCGTTGTCGAAACCGGTGAACTGCCCGGCTGCGTTGATGCAGGCGTTTGGCGGTGATTCCGACATGGTGCCGACCGTCAACGTGCCCGGCGTGATGAGACCCAGCGCAGCGACGTCCACCGAAGACAGCGGCTCGACGCTGGCGGTCGTGTACTTGTCCTCGTGAGTGCGTTTCGCCGTGGCCAGTTTGGGAGGTAACTCGGTCGCGCTCTCCAGTCCGGGCGGGGTGCACCTGTCGGGATTCGCCACTGCCGGTGCGGCCGTTCCAAGGCTGCAGACCAGCAGTGTCGTGGCGATCAGCGCGAACAGCTTTGCTGCGCAGCCGGGGTTGAAATCCATAACCGCAAGGTATCGGCCGACGGTCGGTTCGGCCACGTTCAGCCGGGCTGGCTCAGAACGCGACGGCGGGCTTCTGCGGCGGAGCGAGCACTCCACGGCGCACGAGTTCGGTCACCATGATCTTGGCCATCAACGCGGCGCAGCCGCTGCAGGCGGCCCGTGCGGCGTCGGGGTCGCGGCGGTGGATCGCGGCGGTCTCCGCCTCGTAAAACGGCAACATCTCGGCGACGACGTTGGGGTAGCTGAGCAAGAACGCCCGCGGAATCAGGCTCGCCGAGGCTCGGATCGCGGCGTGGAGTCGCGGACCGGCATATTCGTCGTTGACGGCGCGCCGGTATTCGCGCGCGGTCTGCTGAAAGGCGCGTGGTTCCTTCGCGCTGCGCAGTGTGCGGATGAGGGCGTCGAGCTGATCGAGGATCCGTGGGGTGGGGTTGGCGGCGGCCCGCGCCGAGGCGATGCCGGTCAGCACACCGTGCAGCTCGTGATGCTCGAGAATGGTGTCCTCGTCGAACCGCTCGACGAACGCGCCGCGGTGGTACTGGGTGGACAGCACCCCGTCGTGTTCCAGCTGCACGACGGCTTCCTGAATCGGGACGCGGCTCATCCCCAGCTCCCTGGCGACTTCGTTGCGGTCGACGCGGTCGCCGGTGCGCAGCTTGCCGGTCAGGATTTGGTTGAGGATGTAGCCAACAACCTGATCCTTTTCCTTCGCCCCGTATTTCTTGGGCATCGCTCAATTCCCGTCGACGAATCCGCGGGCCAGTTTCTCATGCGTGGCTGTGAATGGCCTACCCGCGATCCCGCCAGCGGCACAACGTTTCTGCCGCGGTTAGGTCGTAGTCCGGGCCGTTGCAGCCAACGGTCAGCATGGTGACACCGAGGCCGACCAGTGCCTCCGCCTCGGCGATCAGCTCATCCGCCCCGCCACGGCCGGTCTCGCCGCCCACCGCCGTCGAGCGTTCGATCTCTTCTGCCGGGCGACCGACAGTGCTGCAGTGGTCGGCCAGTACCGCCGACTTGGCCGGATAGCTCTCGGTATTGGCGAAGCTGTGCCAGATGTCGGCATGCTCGGCGACCAGGCGCAGCGTCTTCTTCTCCCCCTCACCGCCGATCAGTAGCGGGATCTGGCGGGTGGGGGCCGGATTGAGCTTGCCCAGCCGCGCTTTGATGCGGGGCAGCGCGAGAGCCAGGTCATCGAGTCGGCTGCCCGCAGTGCCGAATTCGTAGCCGTACTCGTCGTAGTCTCGGCGTTTCCAGCCGGAGCCGATGCCCAGGATCAGCCGGCCGTCGGAAATGTGGTCGACAGTGCGGGCCATGTCGGCGAGCAGTTCCGGATTGCGGTAGGAGTTGCAGCTGACCAGCGCACCGAGCTGGATGCGCGACGTCTGCTCGGCCCAGGCAGCCAGCATCGTCCAGCATTCGAAGTGGGCGCCGTCGCGGTCGCCGTAGAGCGGAAAGAAATGGTCCCAGTTGAATGCGATGTCGACACCGATGTCTTCGCAGCGGCGGACCGCGTCACGGAGGTAGCTGTATTTCGGGGCGTGTTGGGGTTGCAGTTGCACGGCGATACGGACGGGGCGAGTCATGCCACCACCGTAGGACTCGAGCTCATCCGGTCGGCAGGCCGCTCGCAATGTGGCGGACCGGACAGTGTGTTCCGCTGTAGACGGTGGGCATGCATTTCATGCAGTGGATGCACAGCCCTTCGCGGGCGCTGCCCTCACGGAAGGCATTGACCAGGTTCGGGTCTCGGAGCAGCGCGCGGGCCATGGCCACCAACTCGAACCCGTCGTCAAGCGCCTTTTCGACGGTGTCGAGCCGGTTGATCCCGCCGAGCAACATCAGCGGCATCGACAGCGCCGCCCGGAATTGACGCGCGAGCGGCAAGAAGAACGCTTCTTCAAAAGGGTAGGCGCGGAACATCCGTCGACCGATAACCCGTAGGCCCAATCCCACCAGCCGAGGCTGAGAGGCGATGAACTCGTCGAGAGGGACATCGCCGCGGAAGTAGTACATCGGATTGAGTAGCGAACTGCCTCCGGTCAGTTGCAGCGCATCGAGGTGTCCGTCGGATTCCAGGAGGCGCGCCGTGGGCAGGCTGTCGGTCAGCCAGAAGCCGCCCCGGACCCCGTCGTCCATGTTGAACTTCGCGGTGACGGCCACAGATTGCCCGACGGTGAGCCGAACGCGCTCAACTACGCGACGGGCCAGCTCGGCGCGCTTGTTCACATTCGGGCTGAAGAACGAGCTGAGCAGATAACCGTGGCCCATGTGGATTTCGATCGCGTCGAAGCCCGCTTCGACGGCGTTGGCGGCGGCTGCCGCGAAGTCGTCGATGACGCCGTCGAGTTGTTCGGTGGTAGCGGCCCGCACCAGCCCCATGGCCGGTGCGCTGAGCCGAGTTGACGGGGCCAGCGTCGGTGTCCGATTCGACCGCGTGTTGGCGACCAGCCCCGCATGGCCGATCTGCGCGCAGACCAGGGCGCCCTCGGAATGGACCGCGTCGGTGAGCCGGCGCAGCTGCGATATGCGATCGCGGTCCAGTACGACGGTGTCGCGATGAACCCGGCCACCGGGCGAAGTGGCGCAGTAGGCGACGGTCGTCATGGCCGCTCCGCCGCGGGCGACTTCGACGTGGAAATCGATCAGCGCATCGCTGACCTGGCCGCGTGGCATCACGCCCTCAAACGTCGCCGCTTTGACGAACCTGTTCTTCAGGGTCAGCGGGCCCAGCCGCGTTGACGTGAACGCTAGTTTCGATACCATTGGCATCGAAATATAGTACGGCGGAGGGTTCCGTCACGGCGAGGAGGCTGATCGGTGCGCATCGCGGTCACTGGCGGAACCGGCTATTTAGGGGCGCACACCGTGCGCGCGCTGCTACAGACCGGCCACCAGGTGAGTCTGTTAGTGGCACCGGATGACCCGGCCGCCGTCGTCGAGCGGTTCCGCACGCTCGGCTCCGTGACGGTCGTCGTCGGCGACGTTCGGGCGGCGTCGACGATCGAAGAACTGCTGAGCGGCGCTGATGCCGTGTTGCATGCCGCTGGCATTGTCGGCACCGATGAACGCCGGGCCCAGGCGATGTGGGACATCAACGCCTATGCAACCGAAATGATTCTCACCCGCGCCGTCGAGCTTGGCCTCGATCCGGTGGTGTCGGTGAGCAGCTACAGTGCCTTGTTCCCGCCGCCGAACGGGATCATCTCACCGGACTCGCCGACGGCAAGTGGCCGCAGCGCCTATGCCAAGACCAAGGGCTACGCCGACCGGGTCGCCCGCCGACTGCAGGAAGCCGGCGCACCGGTCGTGGTCACCTATCCCTCGAGCGTGGTGGGCCCCGCGTTCGGCACCGCCCCCGGGGTGACCGAGCGAGGCTGGGCGCCGATCGTGCGCTGGGCGGTCGCGCCGAGCGTGCGGGGCGGCATGCAGATGGTCGACGTGCGTGACGTCGCCGACGTGCACTCGCGGATGATGGAAGCCGGCCGGGGCCCCCGCCGCTACGTCTGTGGCGGGCAGCTGCTCAGCTTCGACGAGATGGTCGACGCGCTCGAAGAGGGTTTGGAGCGACGAGTGCGACGTGTCCCGTTGTCGCCGAGCGTGTTTCGTGGCATAGGCCGTCTCGCCGACGTGGCCGGCCGGTATGTGACGCTTGCCGACGGGCTGAGCTACGAGGCGGCAATGCTGTTGACCGCCGCCACCCCCACCGACGACAGCAAGACGTTGCGCGAGCTCGGGATCACCTGGCGCAGCCCGAAAGCCGCGATCATCGAGTCATTGCGCACGGGACGCGGTGATCGCCGTAGTCAGCAATTGCGCGATCCGGTTTCGTAGCGCCGGGGAGTCGTCTTCGACCGCAATCGTCGTCGCGAATAGCGCGGCGCCCGCCGCCATCGCCAGCGACGCCCGGGCGTCGAGGTCGGCGCGTCGTCGTTCGGGACGCGTCGTCGCGTTCACGTCCTCGGCGAACAGCCGGACTGCGGGGCCGCTGAACTCCGCCCACAAGGTCTTGCGGAGGTCGTCGTTTTCACTGAGCGCCAGCAGCAAGCCCGGCACCGCCGCCCGCACGTCGGCTCTGCTGAAAAGTTCGTGACTGCCGCGCACCACCCACTGAATCCAGCCGGTTACGTCGGTACCGGAAAATGGTGACAGATCGGGGGTTTCGCCCAATATGGCGTGCAGCACCAACTCTGCTTTAGTGGCCCAGCGACGGTTCACGCTGGATCGGCCCACCCCGGCCCGCGCCGCCACCAAGCGCATACTCAGGTCGTCCCAGCCGACTTCCGCCAGCAGTTCCCGCGTCACCGACAGCACCCGCTCATCGATCGACGTGTCACGCGGCCGCCCGACAGAGGTGGCGTGGTAATCGTCGTTGGTCATCTGGCTCAGCGCGCGTCGAGCACTGCCCGCAGGATGTCGACCAGTGCGCGAGGCTGGTCGCTTTGCACCGAGTGCCCAGAATTCTCGACGATGTGCGCGCTCCGGAAATGCTGTGCGCGACGGCGCAATTCAGCGACGTCATCGTCGCTGACGAAGCCGGAGGCGCCGCCGCGAATCAGGGTGACGGGCGCGCGCAGGGTGTCGACGTCGGTCCACAGACTTGCGAAGTCGGGGAAGGTGCGGATGGCGTCGTAGCGCCACGTCCAGCGGCCGTCGTCGAGCCGCCGAGAGTTGTGGAACACGCCGCGGCGCAACGCTTTCGGGTCCCGATGTGGCGCGGCGGCGGTGGTCAGCTCCAGCATCGCTTCGAAGCTGGGGAACTCGCGCTCGCCGTGCATCAACGCTACGGTGCCCTGTTGTTCCTTGGTCATTTCGGCGTGCCGCTGCAACGCCGACGGAGTGACGTCGATGAGCACGAGTTCCTTGACGAGTTCTGGTGCCATCGCCGCCAACCGGATCGCGGTGAGCCCGCCGAGCGACATGCCGACAACAAGCTCGGCGTTCGGCGCCAGGGTGCGCAGCACCGGCGCCAGGGCGTCGGCGTTGAGCTGCGGCGAGTAGTCACCGTCGTCGCGCCACGTCGAATGGCCGTGGCCGGGCAGATCCATGGCCAACGCCGGCTCGCCCACCCCGGCGATCACGGTGTCCCAGGTGTGCGCGTTCTGCCCGCCGCCGTGCAGGAAGATCACCCGCGGCGGGCGCTCATCCCAGCGCAGCGCGCTGATGCCGCCGGTGTCGATCCGGTGCACGTCCGGTAGCCGGCGTGTCACGCCGGCCTGTTCGGCGTTTTCATGCAGCAGCGCGAACTCGGAGAGTCCGGCCAGTTCGTCGTCGGTCATCGCTACTCTGCCGCGAAAGTGCAACTAGCTACGCATTTTCCAAGAAGAGCCGTCGGCAGTTGCACTCTCGTGGGCTAACCGATGATGAACTGTTCGAGTTGGGCGCGCGCGACGTCGTCGGGCAGCTGCTTCGGCGGGCTCTTCATCAGGTAGGCCGACGCCGGCACGATCGGGCCACCGATCCCGCGGTCCTTGGCGATCTTGGCCGCCCGCACCGCGTCGATGATGACGCCCGCCGAGTTGGGCGAGTCCCACACCTCGAGCTTGTACTCCAGGTTCAGCGGCACATCGCCAAACGCGCGGCCTTCCAGCCGCACATAGGCCCACTTGCGGTCGTCGAGCCAGCCGACGTGGTCGGACGGGCCGATGTGCACGTCCTTGGTCTTGAACTCGCGCTGCAGGTTCGACGTCACGGCCCGCGTCTTCGAGATCTTCTTCGACTCCAGCCGCTCACGCTCGAGCATGTTGAGGAAGTCCATGTTGCCGCCCACGTTGAGCTGCATCGTGCGGTCAAGCTGCACACCGCGGTCCTCGAACAGCTTGGCCATCACCCGGTGGGTGATCGTCGCGCCGACCTGACTCTTGATGTCGTCGCCGACAATCGGCACTCCTGCGTCGACGAACTTCTTGGCCCACGCCGGGTCGGAGGCGATGAACACCGGCAACGCGTTGACGAACGCGACTCCTGCGTCGATCGCGCACTGGGCGTAGAACTTGTCGGCCTCTTCCGAGCCGACCGGCAGGTAGGAGACCAGCACGTCGACCTTGGCGTCGCGCAGCGCCTTCACGACGTCGACGGCGTCGACGTCGGACACCTCGATGGTGTCGGCGTAGTACTTGCCGATGCCGTCCAACGTCGGGCCCCGCTGCACCACCACGTCGGTGGGCGGCACGTCGGCGATCTTGATGGTGTTGTTCTCCGACGCGAAGATCGCCTCGGACAAATCGAAGCCGACCTTCTTGGCGTCCACATCAAACGCGGCGACGAACTTGACGTCGCGCACGTGGTACGGCCCGAAGCGCACGTGCATCAGGCCCGGCACCGAGGCCGCCTCGTCAGCGTTCTGGTAGTACTGGACGCCCTGTACCAGCGAGGACGCGCAGTTGCCGACGCCGACGATGGCGACCCGGATTTCTGTCGACGCCTCTGCCGCGGTTTGGTCAGTCATTAGGGCGTTCTCCTTACTTCTCCCTGTGTCGTGGGTATTTCGGTGTTGCTGGATTGTTCTAGGACTGCTCCGCGCGGTGTTGCGCCACGCGTTCGGCTGCGATCAGCTCGTTGAGCCAGTTGACTTCCCGTTCGCTCGACTCCAGCCCGAGCTGGTGCAGCTGGCGGGTGTAGCGGTCGAACGAGTTGCTGGCCCGCGCCACTGCTTCACGCAGGCCCTCACGGCGTTCCTCGACCTGGCGGCGCCGGCCCTCCAGGATGCGCATCCGAGCTTCGGCCGGGGTGCGGTTGAAGAACGCCAAGTGCACCCCGAAGCCGTCGTCGGTGTAGTTGTGTGGCCCGGTGTCGGCCACCAGCTCAGAAAACCGCTGGCGGCCGGCGTCGGTCAGCTGATACACCCGACGGGCCCGTCGCACCGGCGTCCCGGCGGGGGCGGCGTCCTCGGCGATCAGCCCGTCGGCCTGCATGCGGCGCAGCGCCGGGTAGAGCGACCCGTAGGAAAACGCCCGAAACGCGCCGAGCAGACCGGTCAGCCGTTTGCGCAGCTCGTAGCCGTGCATGGGCGACTCGAGCAGAAGGCCGAGGATGGCAAGCTCCAGCATCGAGGCACCTCCTTTGCTCGGCCGTTACGACGGTTGGATGTGTCGGGGTATAGCTTCGCGCAATAGTATCGCCCCGATATATTTGCCACCACACCAGCTGGTGTTCGCACTGCGTTCAACTGGTCAGGACGGGTAGTTCACCCGTTTGACGGAGCCGTCACCGGCGAACTCGATGTATCCGCCGCCGTAGTCGCTGGAGACATACACCGACAGTGACAGTGCCTGCGGCGTGGTCGAGTCGCGCGAGGGCTGCACGATCAGATAGGTGGACTTGACGTCGGCCGGCTTGATTCCCAGCGTTTCCGGTGCGCCCCGCAGAATGCCGACCGTCGCCTTCGGGTCGAACTGCCCCAAGTCGACGAGCGCAGCGTCACTGCTTTTAGCTGAGCTGGTCGGATCGCCCCACCCGCCGCGATAGGTGTAGCTCAGTTGCCGGCGCTGCTCATTGGGGTCCGCGCGCTCCATCGACGCGTAGTCGGGGTAGATCACCAGGCGATAGCCCATGGTGTCGCCGAACTTCTTGCGCGCCTGCTCCATCAGCCCGGTCAAGCCGCCCAGCGACTGCAGCTGACGCGGCGGCGTCAGTACCACCGGCGCGATACCGTCGGGTTTTTCGCCGGGATCCGACGTGAAGCTCAGCGGCGAGCTGGTATTGCCGTAGAGACCCCAACCGATTCCGATGCCGAGCAACACCGCGACGACCAGCGCGGCCGCGGCGATACCGCGGCTGCCGAGCGTCGGGGATTTGGCGAGTGCCGGCAGTTGCACCGGGGCGCTGGCCGTCTGCAGATCACCCACCAGCGTGTGCAGATCACCAAGTGTCACCGCACTGGTGGCCGCGCTGATCCGTTCCCGGTGCTCCTCCATCGACAGCTGGCCCTCGTTGAGCGCGCCGTCGAGAATCTTGCACGTGTCGTCCCGGTCGCTGTCTTTGGCCCGGGTCGCCGTCGTTTGCCGCGTCGCCACGGCGATGATCGTAGAGCCCACAATGCGCCGCAACGCAGAAACGCGCAGCTCGAACTCGTTCGCCGGGTCCGTCACACATCGGTACTCGGTCACTCGTCGTACTCTGGTGGGCGTGCGATTGCAGCGACAGGTAGTGGACTATGCGCTTCGGCGTCGCTCACTGTTGGCCGAGGTCTATTCGGGGCGAACCGGGGTGTCCGAAGTTTGTGACGCCAACCCGTATCTGCTGCGCGCCGCGAAGTTCCACGGCAAGCCCAGCCCGGTGATGTGCCCGATCTGCCGCAAGGAGCAGCTCACGCTGGTGTCGTGGGTGTTCGGCGACCATCTGGGCGCGGTTTCCGGTTCGGCGCGCACCGCCGAGGAGCTGGTGGTGCTGGCGTCTCGCTACGAGGAGTTCTCGGTACACGTCGTGGAGGTATGCCGGACCTGCAGCTGGAATCACCTGGTCAAGTCGTATGTGCTCGGCACCGCACGCCCCGCCAGCCCGCCCGGGGGATTGCGCAGCACGCGGACGGCGCGCAACGGCGCACGCACGGCCAGTGAATAACGAAGGGCGCCAAGACCGGTCAGCCACTGACGGCCCCAGCGGGTCAGCGGCCGACGGTGAGTCCGAGCGCCGACCGGAAAGTGCCAAATACCGCGGTGGGCATCGAACACCCGGCCCGCGGCAGCGTCGTCCCGTCCCGCCCGACGACCGATTGACGACGATTCTTCCACCGGTCACCGACGACCGATCACAGCGACTGCGCGACCCGATCGAGGCGGTCAAGGCCGCGCTGGACGCCAGCTCGCCAGCGAGAAGCGCACGGGACGATCTCCTCGGCGAACGGGCGGCATCCCTCGGGGAACGGCGTGGCGGCGGAAAGCCGCCCGGTGGCAGCCCGCCCGGTCCGCCACCCCGCGGCCCGGCGCAACCGAACTGGGAGTGGTTCCGCCAGCTGGACTGGACTTGGCTGCGGCGGATCAACTGGATGTGGGTCCGGCGTGGGCTCTACGTGACCGCGGCGGTGGTGTTGCTGTTGCCGATCGTCACGTTCGCGATGGCCTACCTCATCGTCGACGTGCCCAATCCCGGCGACATCCGGACCAACCAGGTGTCGACGATCCTGTCCAGTGACGGCTCGGAACTCGCCAAAATTGTTCCACCCGAAGGCAACCGGGTCGACGTCAACATCAACCAAGTGCCGGTGCACGTGCGCCAGGCAGTACTCGCCGCCGAAGACCGCAATTTCTATTCCAACCCAGGGTTCTCGCTCTCGGGTTTCGCTCGGGCGGTCAAGAACAACGTCTTCGGCGGCGATACGCAGGGCGGCTCGACGATCACCCAGCAATACGTCAAGAACGCACTGGTGGGCTCGCAGCGCGCCGGGGTGAGCGGATTGATCCGCAAGGCCAAAGAACTCGTCATCGCCACCAAGATGTCGGGGGAGTGGTCCAAAGACGATGTGCTGCAGGCCTACCTCAACATCATCTACTTCGGCCGCGGCGCGTACGGGATTTCGGCAGCAGCCAAGGCCTACTTCGACAAACCCGTCGAGCAACTCGACGTCGCCGAAGGCGCGCTGCTGGCCGCGCTGATCCAGCGCCCGTCGACACTGGATCCCGCCGTCGACCCAGGAGGCGCCAGAATCCGGTGGAACTGGGTGCTCGACGGCATGGTCGAAACTGAGGCGTTGACGCCGAAGGACCGCGCTACCCAAGAGTTTCCGGCGACGGTGCCACCGGACCAGGCCAGTGCCCAGAACCAAACCACCGGGCCTAACGGTCTGATCGAGCGGCAGGTGACCAAGGAGCTGCTCGAGCTGTTCAACATCGACGAGCAGACCCTCAACACGCAGGGCCTGCAGATCACCACCAGTATCGATCTGCAGGCCCAGAAGGCTGCCGAGAAGGCGGTTGCGAAGTACCTCGAGGGACAGGATCCCGACATGCGGGCCGCGGTGGTTTCGATCGATCCGCATGACGGCGCGGTGAAGGCCTATTACGGCGGGACGGATGCCTACGGCTTCGACTTCGCCCAGGCCGGTCTGCAGACCGGGTCGTCGTTCAAGGTGTTCGCTCTGATCGCCGCGTTGCAACAAGGCATCGGCCTGGGATATCAGGTCGACAGCTCCCCGCTCACGGTCGACGGCATCAAGATCAGCAATGTCGAGGGTGAAAGCTGTGGAACCTGCAACATTGCCGAAGCGCTCAAACGGTCGTTGAACACCTCCTATTACCGGCTGATGCTCAAACTCAAAAACGGTCCCGAGGACGTCGCCGAGGCCGCACACCAAGCGGGCATCGCCACCAGCTTCCCGGGGGTGTCGCACACGCTGTCCGAAGACGGTGAGGGCGGACCGCCGAACAACGGGATCGTGTTGGGCCAGTATCAGACCCGGGTGATCGACATGGCCTCCGCGTACGCCACGCTGGCCGACTCCGGCGTCTACCACCCGCCGCATTTCGTGCAAAAGGTGGTCAACTCCGACGGCAAAGTGCTTTTCGACGCCAGCACGTCGGATAACTCCGGCGAACAGCGCATAGACAAGGCCGTCGCCGACAACGTCACGTCAGCCATGCAACCGATCGCCGGGTACTCACGCGGGCACAACCTCGCCGGGGGCCGGCCATCGGCGGCCAAGACCGGGACCACCCAATTGGGCGACACCGACGCCAACAAGGACGCCTGGATGGTCGGCTACACCCCGTCATTGTCGACGGCAGTGTGGGTGGGCACCACCCAGGACAACGAGCCACTGGTCAACAAATGGGGCTCGCCGGTCTACGGTTCGGGGCTGCCGTCCGACATCTGGAAGGCGACGATGGATGGTGCGCTGAAGGGCACAAACAGCGAAACCTTCTCCAAGCCAACCGAAATCGGCGGGTACGCCGGTGTCCCAGCTGCGCCACCACCGCCGCCACCCAAGCCGGAGGAGCCGCCACCCGGGACGGTTATCCAGCCCAGCATCGAAGTGGCCCCCGGCATCACCATCCCGATCGGACCACCCACCACCATCCCCGCCGCTCCCGCCGTCCCCGTCGGGCCGGCGCCCGGAGCACCCGAGGCGCCTGTTCCGCCGCCGTGACGGACGCCTCGCCAGGCCGTTCCGCCACGGTTTCACCGGGGCTCTTGGCTGCTGACTTACGTACTGTCGACGAGCGCGATTGTCCAAGCCGTACCGACTTTTTGGGTTCGGCACTGGCGGGCGTCATCGGTGGTCCGGTGGGCCGGCATGCGTTGATCGGCCGGACCAGGTTGTGGACACCGTTGCGGGTGATGTTCGTGTTTGCGCTGGTGTTCATGGCGCTGGGATGGTCGACCAAGGCGCCGTGTCTGGTGTCCACCGGGTCTGGGCCCGGGGACCATCGGGTGGCCAATTGGCAAAATCAGCGGGCCTATTACGAGCTGTGCTACTCCGACACGGTGCCGCTTTACGGTGCAGAGTTGTTGAGCCAGGGCAAGTTTCCCTACAAGTCGAGCTGGGTCGAGACCGACGGCAGCGGCAAACCACAGGTTCGTTACGACGGTCAACCCGCGGTCCGCTATATGGAATACCCGGTGTTGACTGGCGTCTACCAGTACGTGTCGATGGCGTTGGCCAAGACCTATACCGCGTTGAGCAAGCTGATCCCGCTGCCGGTGATCGCCGAAGTGGTGGTGTTCTTCGACGTTGCTGCGCTGGGCCTGGCGTTGGCGTGGCTGGCTACCGTGTGGGCCACCGCGCGATTATCGGGCCGGCGGGTGTGGGATGCGGCGCTGGTCGCCGCGTCGCCGGTGATCATCTTTCAGATGTTCACGAATTTCGATGCGTTGGCAACGGCTTTCGCGATGGGCGGCCTGCTGGCGTGGTCGCGCCGACGGCCGGTGTGGGCCGGTGTGCTGATCGGCCTTGGCGTTGCCGCCAAGCTCTACCCATTGTTGTTGTTGGGCCCGTTGCTGGTGTTGGGTATCAGGACCGGTCGCCTCGGTGAGCTGGCCCGCACCGCGGCCACGACGGTTGCGACGTGGCTACTGGTGAATTTGCCGGTGATGGTGCTGTTTCCGCGCGGCTGGTCGGAGTTTTTCCGGCTCAACACCCGCCGGGGCGACGACATGGATTCGCTGTACAACGTCGTCAAATCGTTCACCGGTTGGCAAGGTTTCGATCCCTCCCTGGGTTTCTGGCAGCCGCCGACGGTGCTGAACACCGTCGTGGCGGTGTCGTTCGTGTTGTGTTGCCTGGCAATCGGTTACGTCGCATTGACCGCCCCGCAGCGGCCCCGCGTTGCGCAGTTGGCATTTTTGGTGGTCGCGGCCTTCCTGTTAACCAACAAGGTGTGGAGCCCGCAGTTCTCGCTGTGGCTGGTGCCGCTTGCGGTGTTGGCATTGCCGCACCGCCGGGTGCTGTTGGCGTGGATGACGCTGGATGCGTTGGTGTGGATACCGCGGATGTACTACCTCTACGGCGTGCCCAACCGTGGGCTGCCCGAACAGTGGTTCACCGCGGCGGTGCTGGTGCGCGACGTCGCGGTGGTGGTGCTGTGCGCGATCGTGGTGCGCCAGATTTATCGCCCCGATGAAGACCTGGTCCGTTGGCGCGGGCGTATCGACGATCCAGCGGGCGGAGTGTTCGATCGCGCCGACGATGCTCCGCCGCGCTGGCTGCCGGGTTGGCTACAGCCCGCGCCCCCGCCTCGCCGAGCCTGCGCCCAGAGCGAGAAAATCGCCCGAGTCACGACCTGACCGCAGTCTCGACGCCGTCACCGCAGTCTCGACGGCAGCTGTCGGATTTCGCAGGCACAAGCACTGTCCGGTAGCCTGAGTCGGTTGCCGACGCAGGCGACCCTCCTGCCACGGAGAAGACCGTGGCCGCAGACGACCATAGGAGGTGATGAGGTTCCCATGCGTCCATACGAAATCATGGTCATCCTTGACCCCACTCTCGACGAGCGCACCGTAGCTCCGTCGTTGGAGGCCTTTCTCAATGTCATCCGCAAGGACGGCGGCACGGTAGACAAGGTCGACATCTGGGGCAAGCGCCGGCTGGCGTACGAGATCGCGAAACACCCTGAGGGCATTTACGCCGTGATCGACGTCAAAGCCGAGCCGGCGACGGTGTCCGAGCTTGACCGTCAGCTCAGCCTCAACGAGTCGGTGCTGCGCACCAAGGTGATGCGCACCGACAAGCACTAGGCCTGTGGGCGAATGGTCGCGGGGCGTCGTAGCCCTTGCGTAGGCTCAGCGAAATGACAATCCACCCGCCGATGCCAGGAGGTCGTTGTGGCTGGTGACACCACCATCACCGTTGTCGGAAACCTGACCGCTGACCCCGAACTTCGGTTCACCCCGTCCGGTGCTGCGGTGGCGAACTTCACCGTGGCCTCGACCCCGCGGATCTATGACCGCCAAGCCGGCGAATGGAAAGACGGCGAAGCGCTGTTCCTGCGGTGCAACATCTGGCGGGAAGCTGCGGAGAACGTCGCGGAAAGCCTGACCCGGGGTTCCCGGGTGATCGTGCAGGGCCGGCTCAAGCAGCGTTCATTCGAAACCCGCGAAGGCGAGAAGCGCACGGTGTTCGAGGTCGAGGTCGACGAGATCGGCCCCTCGCTTCGCTACGCCACCGCCAAGGTCAACAAGGTCAGCCGCAGTGGCGGCGGCGGTGGCGGCTTCGGCGGTGGTGGCGGCGGCGGCTCCCGCCCGGCGCCCGCGCAAGCCCCCGCGGCTGGCGGCGGCGACGACCCGTGGGGCAGCGCCCCCGCCTCCGGCTCGTTCGGCGGCGGTGACGACGAGCCTCCCTTCTGATACCTGAACGACAGAACGAAAGAGACAAACAATGGCCAAGTCCAATAAGCGGCGTCCGGCTCCGGAAAAGCCGGTCAAGACGCGCAAGTGCGTGTTCTGCGCCAAGAAGGACCAAGTGATCGACTACAAGGACACCACGTTGCTGCGCACCTACATCAGCGAGCGCGGCAAGATCCGCGCTCGCCGGGTGACCGGCAACTGCGTCCAGCATCAGCGTGACATCGCGCTCGCGGTCAAGAACGCCCGCGAGGTAGCGCTGCTGCCCTTCACCTCCTCGGCGCGGTAAATCCGCACCGCAGAACGAAAGCACGAAACGATGAAGCTGATTTTGACTGCCGAGGTCGACCACTTGGGTTCCGTCGGTGACACCGTCGAGGTTAAAGACGGGTATGGACGCAACTTCTTGCTGCCGCGGGGGCTGGCGATCGTCGCGTCTCGGGGCGCGCAGAAGCAGGTCGACGATATCCGTCGTGCCCGCGAAACCAAGCAGGTGCGCGACCTGGACCACGCCAACGAACTCAAGGCGGCAATCGAGGGGCTGGATGGGGTGTCGCTGCCGGTCAAGACGTCCGGTGACAGCGGCAAGCTGTTTGGGTCGGTGACCGCTGGCGACGTCGTGGCCGCGATCAAGAAGGCCGGCGGCCCCAACTTGGATAAGCGCATCATCCGGCTGCCCAAGGCGCACATCAAGGCGCTCGGCAGCCACCCGATCACGGTGCATCTGCATCCCGACGTCAACGTCGAGATCGCGCTGGACGTCGTCGCCGAAAGCTGACCCGTTCCACCCCCACCCCGGCGGGAGCCCAAAGCGGCGCCGCCGGGGTTGTCGGCGTTGGGCTGGCGAACTTTTCCCGCGGACGCCCATTAGCGAACGTAACCGTCTGTTAACGCGAGGCATAGTCGGCCGCAATGCAACACGCCCGAGTCGGCAACCTGACACGACACGCCGAAGAGATTCCCATCCACACAATTTGCGTGCCGTTGTGGTGCGCTTATCTGCAGTAATGCGGTCCGGCTCGACAGTGCTCCACAGGTTCTCCACACCCCCCTAACACAGCCGCTGACAGATATGCACAGTCGATCCACAGCTTCATAAACAACACCGTTTGGAGTCCGTGCCAGCAACCCTTACCGTCAACCCGGCGCTCGGCAGTGTCGGTGCATTGACCTAGCGTTCACAGCATCGGGATCGAATGGACGTTCGACCGGTGTGCCGGAGGAGGTGGGGAGCTCATGGCGGTCGTTGACGATCTCGGAAACCCCGGCACGGATGCCCCCAGCGAAGACTTCGGCCGCCAGCCGCCGCAGGATCTCGCGGCCGAGCAATCGGTGCTCGGTGGGATGCTGCTGAGCAAGGACGCGATTGCCGACGTGCTGGAGCGGTTGCGGCCAGGCGACTTTTACCGGCCGGCGAACCAGAACGTCTACGACGCCATCCTCGATCTGTACGGCCGTGGCGAGCCGGCCGACGCGGTGACGGTTGCCGCCGAACTGGACCGCCGCGGTCTGCTGCGACGGATCGGCGGTGCGCCGTATCTGCACGACCTGATCTCGACGGTGCCGACGGCAGCCAACGCCGGCTACTACGCGAGCATCGTGGCCGAGAAGGCGCTGCTGCGCCGGCTGGTCGAAGCCGGCACCCGGGTGGTGCAGTACGGCTATGCCGGTGCGGAAGGCGCCGACGTCGCCGAGGTGGTCGACCGGGCGCAGGCCGAGATCTACGACGTGGCCGACCGCAGGCTCTCGGAGGACTTCGTCCCGCTGGAGGACCTGCTGCAGCCGACGATGGACGAGATCGACGCCATCGCCTCCAACGGCGGGGTGGCGCGCGGTGTGCCGACCGGGTTCGTGGAACTCGACGAGGTGACCAACGGTCTGCATCCCGGGCAGATGATCATCGTTGCGGCCCGACCCGGTGTCGGCAAGGCGCTGGCGCTCGATACCCCGCTGCCGACACCGACCGGTTGGACCACGATGGGCGATGTCGCCGTCGGCGACCTGTTGCTCAGCGCCGATGGGCAGCCGACACGAGTGGTAGCCGCGACCGAGGTGATGCTGGGCCGGCCCTGCTATGAGGTCGAGTTCTCCGACGGGACAGTGATTGTCGCCGACGCCGATCACCAGTGGCCGACACGCTATGGCGTCCGAACCACGGCCCAGTTGCGGTGCGGGCTGGACACCATCGCCGGCGCCGGCTCAATCGGGCGCTATACCCAAGGCGGCACAACGCTGATGGCGCCGGTGCTGCAGCTAGACGCGGTGCGACGCGTGACCAGCGTTCCGGTGCGCTGTGTGCAGGTCGACAACGGCGCCAGCCTGTATCTGGCCGGCCGGGGCATGGTGCCGACGCACAACTCCACGCTCGGGCTGGATTTCATGCGGTCCTGCTCGATCAAGCACCGGATGGCCAGCGTGATCTTCTCGCTCGAAATGAGCAAGTCGGAGATTGTGATGCGGCTGTTGTCGGCCGAGGCGAAAATCAAGCTCGCCGATATGCGTTCGGGTCGGATGAGCGACGACGACTGGACCCGGCTGGCGCGGCGGATGAGCGAAATCAGTGAGGCGCCACTGTTCATCGACGACTCACCGAACCTGACGATGATGGAGATCCGCGCCAAAGCACGGCGGCTGCGGCAGAAATCAGATCTGCGGCTGATCGTGATCGACTATCTGCAGCTGATGACCTCGGGCAAGAAGTTCGAATCGCGTCAGGTCGAGGTCTCTGAATTCTCAAGGCACTTAAAGCTTTTGGCCAAGGAACTTGAGGTCCCGGTCATCGCCATCAGCCAGCTCAACCGTGGGCCCGAGCAGCGGACCGACAAGAAGCCGATGTTATCGGACCTTCGCGAATCGGGCTGTCTCACCGCTGCGACGCGCATCCTGCGCGCTGACACCGGTGCAGAGGTCACCTTCGGTGAGCTGATGCGCACGGGTGAGCGGCCGCTGGTGTGGTCGCTCGACGAGCAACTGCGGATGGTGGCGCGTCCCATGACCAACGTGTTCCCGAGTGGCCGCAAGGAGGTGTTCCGGCTGCGGTTGGCGTCCGGACGTGAAGTTGAGGCCACCGGTAACCATCCGTTCATGACGCTCGACGGCTGGACTCCATTGGATCAGCTCACGGTTGGCGACCGGCTTGCTGTACCGCGTCGGGTTCCCGAGCCGGTTGCAACGCAGCGAATGGCTGACTCCGAGGTGGTACTGCTCGCACACATGATCGGCGATGGCTCCTGCGTCAAGAACCAGCCGATCCGGTATGCCTCGATCGACGAAGCCAATCTGGCCGCGGTGACGATTTCCGCTGCCCACTTTGGTGTGACCGCCGTGCGGGACGACTACCCGGCAGCGCGGGTCACGACACTGCGACTCCCAGCGCCATACCACTTGACGCACGGGCGACGTAACCCGATTGCCGCATGGCTGGATGAGCTGGGGCTGTTTGGATTGCGCAGCTACGAGAAGTTCGTGCCGGAGCGGGTTTTCGCATTGCCGACCGATCAAGTGTCGTTGTTCCTACGCCATCTGTGGGCGACTGATGGCTCGGTGAGTTGGGACGACAAATTTCGCGGAGCGCGCATTTACTATGCGTCGACGAGCCGGCGTCTGGTCGATGAGGTGGCAGCCCTTTTGCTTCGCGTCGGGGTATTCGCTCGGATCAAGCGGGTGCTGAAGGCCGGATATCGCGACTGCTGGCATCTGTACATCTACGGTGCGGAGAACCAGACAAGGTTCCTCCACCAAATAGGCGCACATGGTATGAAAGCCGTTGCCGCACAGAAGGTGCTCGCTAAACTTGAGCGTGTCGTCCGTAACACTAACCTCGACACCGTGCCAAAAGAAGTGTGGTCTCAGGTTAAGACATCGTTGGTAAGCCGGGAGATGACACATCGGCAGTTCGCTGCCGCCATGGGCACCCAGTTCTGCGGATCCACGATGTGGAAGCACGCACCCAGCCGGGGACGCTTGCACCGTGCC
This sequence comes from Mycobacterium sp. NGS51, assembly GCF_059812525.1. Lineage (NCBI taxonomy): Bacteria > Bacillati > Actinomycetota > Actinomycetes > Mycobacteriales > Mycobacteriaceae > Mycobacterium > Mycobacterium sp. NGS51. The sequence goes on along the minus strand of NZ_JCALCV010000025.1, from coordinate 977 downwards.
GCGGCGTTGCTTGAAGACCGCGAGATTCATGCGCTAGCTACCAGCGATGTGTTCTGGGATCAGATCGTAGAGATTACGAGTCTTGGCGAGATGGATGTCTACGACGGAACTGTTCCAGGCACGAATAACTTTGTAGCACAAGGTATTTCAGTCCATAACAGTCTCGAACAAGATAGTGACATGGTCATCCTGCTGCACCGGCCGGATGCGTTCGAGCGCGACGATCCGCGCGGCGGCGAAGCGGACTTAATTCTCGCGAAACACCGTAACGGCCCGACCAAGACCGTGACTGTCGCCCATCAGCTGCACCTGTCGCGGTTTGCGAACATGGCGCGGTGAGAGCTACATAATAAGCGTGAGCCGCGGCGGCGGTCGTCAGGACGAGAAATCTGCCCCGGGGAGTGCCGATGTCCGCTGCCTAGTCGAGAATTGTTGGTGTCATAACGGAGTGCCGCGGCCATCGGACTACGTCCGGTTCCAGAGTCGTTCGAGAATCGCGACATCGCCGGAGTCCAAATCTTGATCGCCGAAAATTGCAAATACCGTTGTGTCCCAGGGTCGTACAGCATCGTGACGCGGTGTCAGCATTACCGCGACGGTGACTGCCTCAGGACGAATTGACTGGTCAAGTGCAGATGTCCACTCGTGATGTCGGAGCATCGTCCACCTGCGGAAGGCCTCTTTATGCAGCTCGGTGAATTGATTGCAGACGACGTATCCAAGATGCAAGTACGCGGCTCCAAGTAGGTAGCGCCGCATGTCCCAATGGGCCGTGCCCTGGCTGACAGCCGATGTTCGGCCGAGATGCGTGAGCAGCCGCCGACCGATCACCGATCGTTCCGCGACAGGCAGTTGATCGAGGAACCACAACAGCTTCAGACGATCGGTCTCGTCTCGATCCCACGGTCCGTCGGCGATGTCTTCAAGCATCTGCCGGTATGTCCGCGTGCCGTATTCGTCAGCGGTGCTGACGGGCT